>NZ_RSCK01000065.1:0-36055 GCF_003991895.1 Chroococcidiopsis cubana SAG 39.79 | reverse complement strand
TCGAAGCTCCTTCCCTCAATGGCTAATTCGCGTTAGTTTGACTTAGGAAAGCGCCTCCCCAAAAGGGGGGCGCTTTTTGCTTTCTTTACAGTCTGGTAAGGGCAGGTTTACATAGATTTTCAAGTTGAGCAATAAATATGGTTGGCGAACCCACCCTTACTTGCATTTATCTCTACAATTCAACTAAAATAGTAAGTCTTGCCCTAGCTCCATTAAAGATGAGTCTGGAGACGGTAGCAAAGGTAAGAGCCTTTTCATACCGTCGATCGCGGCTCAAGGCTACAAACCTGTTGGTACGGGTACTCTACCCCCTCTTATCTTTCTCTCATAGAAGGATGATAGGGGGTAGTCCGGTGCAAAGGATTGGTTTGGTATCCTATCTTCAGTAGTAACCGCGATCGCAGAAAAATATTTAAGTATACAGGACAGCTCATGGCGAAACGAGTGCAATTAGTTTTAACGCAAGACATACTCAAGCTAGGCAAAAATGGCGACCTAGTTGATGTAGCCCCTGGCTACGCCCGCAATTATTTGCTGCCTAAAAAAATGGCAGTACCAGTTACAGCTGGAGTTTTAAAGCAAGTCGAACGTCGTCGAGAAGTTGAACGGCAACGGCAATTAGAATTAAAGCAGCAAGCACAAGAATTGAAAGCGGCTTTAGAAAAAGTTGGCAGTTTCACCATTGCCAAGCAAGTGGGAGAGAAAGAAGCAATCTTTGGTACGGTGACAGACCGCGAATTAGCTACCTTAATTCAGCAAGCGATCGGTCAAGAAGTGGATCGTCGTGGTATTACCTTACCTGACATTAGTAAACTCGGTACTTACAAAGCTGATGTGAAGTTACATCAAGATGTGACAGCAACGGTAGAAGTGAAGGTTGTAGCAGAGTAGTCATTGGTCATTCGTCATTGGTCATTTGTGAATAAATAATTTTGACTTTTGACTTTTGACTTTTGACTTCTCCCTTACCCCTTGATTAAAAAATCGGGTAAAAGTAGAGAGAGCTTCTTGAACTTTTGCCTGTTATTTTTTATATATGTACAATAATCAACAAAAATTTGTCAGTGATGGTGTCGATCGCCTGCCACCTCAAAATGTTGAGGCAGAAGAAGCGATTCTAGGTGGTATTCTACTCGATCCCGAAGCAATTGGCAGAGTGAGCGATCGCCTAATTGCCGATGCCTTTTATATTGATGCCCATAAAGAAATTTATCGCGCCGCACTGCAACTGCACGCGCAGGGTAAACCTACAGATTTACTATGTGTTGTTGGTTGGTTGAGCGATCGCGAACTCCTCAGTAAAATCGGTGGTAAAAGCAAATTAGTCCAGCTGGTAGACCGGACGGTTTCCGCAATTAATATTGATGCTTTAGCTGGCTTGGTGATGGATAAGTATCTCCGCCGTCAGTTAATTACATCGGGAAATGAAATCGTCCAGCTAGGATTTGAGACAGAGAAAGAACTAGCAACTGTCCTCGACCAAGCAGAACAAAAGGTTTTCGGCGTGACTCAGGAACGCCCGCAGCAGAAATTAGTGTCAATTTCCGATACTTTAATCTATACCTTTCAAGATATTGAGAGTCACAATCAAGGCATTGCTCAGCCTGGGCTATCGTGTAACTATTACGATCTCGATGCGATGACGGGCGGTTTCCAGCGTTCTGACTTGATTATTATCGCTGGTCGTCCGGCAATGGGAAAAACCAGCTTTGCTCTAGGTTTGGCGCATAATATTGCGAGAGTGCACAAGTTTCCTGTCGCAGTATTTAGTTTGGAAATGTCAAAAGAGCAGCTGGTACAGCGCTTGTTGTCCAGCGAAGCGGGAATTGAGAGTCAGAGGTTGCGGACGGGAAGAATTGCTCAGAACGAGTGGGAATTATTGTCTCACGCGATCGGCGAACTGTCAGATTTACCGATATATATTGACGATACGCCAAACATTACCGTGATGGAAATGCGTAGTCAAGCTCGTCGCCTGCAAGCAGAAAAAGGTAAAGAATTAGGTTTAATTCTGATCGATTATTTGCAATTAATGGAAGGTAGCGGCGATAATCGCGTCCAAGAATTATCAAAAATCACGCGATCGCTCAAAGGTTTAGCGAGAGAACTCAACGTACCAATTATTGCCCTTTCTCAGCTCAGCCGTAGTGTAGAAGCCCGGAATAGCAAACGCCCGATGATGTCAGACTTGCGAGAATCGGGTTCGATCGAACAAGACGCGGATATCGTGATTATGCTTTACCGCGATTCTTATTACAACCCCGACTCTCCCGATCGCAATATTGCCGAAGTCATCATCGCCAAACACCGCAACGGTCCCACCGGAACCGTGAAGCTATTATTCGATCCAAACTTGACCAAATTTGTGAATTTAGCCAAGCAGAATTTTTAAATTGTCATTTGTCATACCCTTCGGGAAGGGCTATTCTTCGAGAAGCCACCCTTCGGGTGTCTACGCCCTACGTCATTGGTCATTTGTGTTTGCCAATGACAAATGACCAGTGACAAATGACTAATTAATTAACCTTCAACAACTCAACGTCAAAAATCAGCGTAGCGTTGGGAGGAATAACGCCACCCGCACCGCGAGCGCCGTAACCTAATTCTGGGGGAATGACGATTTGGCGACGTTCGCCTACTTTCATCGTGCTGAGTGCTTCATCCCAGCCTTTAATGACTTGTCCCGTACCAACTTTAAATGAAAAAGGCTGACCGCGATCGCGAGAGCTATCGAACTTAGAACCATCTTCTAAAGTTCCTGTATAGTGAACTACGACGGTTTGACCTTTTTTCGGCATTTCTCCGCTTCCCTCTTGGAGGACGGTGTATTTCAGCCCAGAATCAGTTGTAATTGCTTTATTGTCAGACATTGGAGTTACCTTATTTGGTGCAGTTGGGGTTTGCGTTGGCTTCTGGGCTATAAGCGTGCTGGATGTGGCTTGAGTTGATGCTTGAACAGATGTAGTCTCAGCCAGAGCGTTATCTTTCGCTCCTCCTACCTGAGCTAGCACCAAAAGCACTACGCAAACTAACGTAATTCCCACGCTGATGAGAATTTCTTTCAAAATTAGACCCTCCTTCAGCTATGCAAGTGCGTCACTACTATATCTTGTAATGGGGTAGTTGGTAATTGGTAATTGGTAGTTGGAGATCGCAAGAGGCGAGAGACTAGAGGCTGATTTTGACTTTTGACTTTTGGCTTTTGACTTACCCATTACCCATTACCATCTAACGCCACATCTTATTTTCCAAATCGCGGATTTGACGCTCTAGGCGATCGATCCGTCCCCGTAACTCGTCCATTTCTGACTGACGGGGTACGCCAAGATCCTGCATGACATTACGGATCTGCCGTTGCAACTGCGCCTCAAAAGTTGTGGGATCGATCTTGAGCTGCTGCATCATGTTGTCTACAAACACTTTGGCTTGGTCAGAATTCATTTTGCCATCCTTGACCAATTCATCGCTTACTTCCCGCAACTTCTCAGCTACAAGGGAAGTCGTACCAACACCAAGCATCAATAGTTGTTTAATCCAGTTGTTATTATCCATCCTGCTATCCAGTTAGTTAAAGGAATTTATCAACAAGTTGTAGGGGCGGGTTTACCAAGAGACTTTGTGACTTACAGAGATTTCGGGTGAACTCGCCCCTACAGAAATAGCGCTGCGATCGAGCTATGCTAAAAACATGTCACCCCAACTCCTCCTGTTATATTCTGGCAAATTTGGCGATCGCCATCCTTTCAAGCAATAGAGAAAAAAGCGCGTGGTTATTGAGTTTCTCAAGTTTAAAGTTACTCCTGAATTAAGGGAGAAATTTATCCAAAAAGATGCAGAAATTTGGACGACTGCACTATCTGGCTATCCTGGTTTTCTCAGTAAAGAAGTTTGGATAGAACCTAATGTCCCAACGGAGGTTGTGATGATTATTCGTTGGGCAACGCGAGAGCAATGGAAATCTATCCCTACCGAGCAACTCGACAAGATTGATGCTAAGTTTGCCCAGCAGATGGGGAAAACCTACGAGTTGATTCAGTCATCCGAGTATCAAGTTCGCAAGTTTCCTCAGTCGTAATTGCTTTGTACCATGCCTACCTGTCCCCGTTGTCATCAAGCAGTTGACTCTCAGGTAGTCAACTGTCCTTATTGCCGCACGCCGCTCAAAGCATTCGGTCATCCAGGCATTCCCTTACACCGTGCTACCGGTGACGAACCTTTGTGTAAAACTTGTACTTACCATTTAGATGATAGCTGCACGTATCCCCAGCGTCCATATGCGACAGAGTGTACGCTTTACCAAAACATCGAGCAAAAACGATTGGAGGAGGAGCAAAGACAGAAAAGCAAGAGTCCTGCTATTGTGTTGCAAAATTGGCTGAAGCGCAATCAATCTTTGTTGTTAATTTTAGGGTTGTTATTAGTCTGTTTCCTCATCGCTTTGAGTCATGTCTAAAACAGAAGCTCCCATCGACACCAATATTGTCACCTTTGCAGATATCGAGGCAGCGCATCAACGTTTAGCAGGTGTTGCTCACAAAACTCCCGTAATGACTTCCAGAACGGTAAACGAACTGACGCAAAGACAGGTGTTTTTTAAGTGCGAAAACTTCCAAAGAATGGGAGCATTTAAATTTAGGGGAGCGTATAATGCTTTGTCTCAGCTCTCAGAACAACAAAAAAGGCAGGGTGTACTCACATTTTCTTCGGGAAATCACGCTCAGGCGATCGCGCTTTCGGGTAAGTTACTCAACATTCCCACTACAATTGTCATGCCGAAGGATGCTCCAGCTGTGAAGTTAGCTGCTACGCAGGGTTATGGTGCAGAGGTACTGTTATACGATCGCGCCGAAATGACAAGGGAAGAGTTAGCAGCCGAACTCTGTCGGGAACGCCAACTCACTTTTATTCACCCCTACGACCGTCCTCAAGTTATCGCCGGACAGGGTACAACTGCTAAAGAATTAATCGAAGAAGTGGGAGAATTAGATTTACTCTTAGTTTGTTGTGGTGGTGGAGGTCTGTTATCGGGATGCGCGATCGCGGCTAAAACACTTTCTCCGCAATGTAAAGTTATTGGTGTAGAACCGGAAAGAGCAGATGATGCAACGCGATCGTTTCATAGCAAAACTCTGCATACGGTTCATAATCCCGATACAATTGCTGACGGCGCTCGTACTCCGTCTTTGGGAAAAATTACTTTTCCTTTAGTATTGAAATATGTAGATGACATGGTGACAGTATCGGAAGATGCGATTAAACGCACCATGTATTTTTTGTGGGAGAGAATGAAGATTGTCGTCGAACCCACAGGAGTATTAGCCGCCGCCGCTTTAGTAGAGGGTGTTGTCACTGCACCAGGAGCAAGAGTTGGAGTGGTTATCAGCGGTGGTAACGTAGATTTGCAGCAGGCTGGAAAATTTTTTATTTTTTAGAGAAATATATTATCAACGCAATATTCATCCAGGTTGCTTGACCTCACATTGCGTTGATAAATTTTTTGCCCGTTTCAGAAACTTTTCGTCAAACGTATAGATTGCTGAGTAATTCTGACTTTGAGCTAGGTGAAATGCATCAGCAAAATCTAAGCCGTTTTCGTGCCATTGCAAAACTTGCGCGATCGCGTTTATATTTGTGAGATAAACATTCGGTATTCGTGTCAACTGAAACCACGCCACTGAGCCGCTATTCCCTGACGAATTGCATCTTCCATTTCACCTAAACTTTTAGGCTTATCTTGATATTTCAAACATCCTGCAACATTCTGCAATGTTGTTTCTGGGAAAGGTTTTTTAGGTTTAAGCAGAATGCCATCACCTGTATCAATTACAATCAGTTCTTGTCCTGCTTCCCAACCATGAATACTGCGTAATATCTTTGGGATAATAACTTGACCTTCACTTGATAAGCGGGTTGTTTCCATCGAATGCACAAACTATGGTAAGAAATTTGTAAAAATTATAGCATGAGCTAAACTCGAAATTCTGGCAACGATGAGCGAGTAATGATTATAAGAGAAGCAAATTTAAATGACGTACAAGCGATCGCACGGGTACATGTAGATACTTGGTATACGACATATAAAGGAATTATTCCAGAATCATATCTAGCTAAACTTTCCTACCAGCAGCGAGAGATTGCTTGGCAAAAAATTATAGAAGATACTATGAGTAGCAGCCAATTCGTTGATGTAGCTGAGAACAATTCAGGAGAAATTATTGGTTTTGCTAATAGTGGAAAAGAACGAACTAGCGATCGCACTTACAAAGGTGAGTTATATGCCATATACATTTTAGCAGCATACCAGCGTCAGGGAATTGGTTACAAATTAACTCTATCTACTGTGGATAAACTATCTGAATTGGGTTTTAACTCAATGTTAGTTTGGGTATTAGCAGATAACCCTGCCTGTAGATTTTATGAAACTATCGGCGGACAAAAAGTATACGAAAAACAAATTGAAAGAGGCGGGGTAATGTTAAAAGAAATTGCCTATGGATGGCAAGATATAACAAGTGTACGCGATCGCATTTCATCGCGTTAAACTACATGAGCGGTTGTATCAATTGTATTTTCAGTTGAAATATCTACTTCTGGTATGCCCATACTCTTATTGCTATGTTCTTGAAATATTGCTAGATCGAACCAGAAAGTTGTCCCGACACCAACCTCACTAACCAAATGAATGTTGGCATGATGTTTGTCCATAATATTTTTCACAATAGAAAGTCCTAACCCGGTTCCTTCTAAAGTGTGTACGCGGTTTTCCACGCGGAAAAAGCGATCGAAAATAGCTGCTTGATCCTCTGGATCGATACCAATTCCCGTATCAGCAATTTCAATTCTCACCTGGGGAGATACAATGCGATCGCCTCTTGCAGGCTCCATTTTGTAAGCCCGAATCGCGACTTTTCCACCTTGCTCAGTAAATTTAAGCGCGTTGCCAACTAAATTAGTAAATACTTGAAGTAATAAGTCGTAATGACCGAAAACTTGTGGTAGTTCGGGTTCGATTTGCTGAATTAATTCAATTCCTTTATCTTTAGCATTCAATTGATAATTTCGTAAAGTTTGTTCGACTGCTTGTGCTAAATCTACTCCTTCAAAATGATAAATCCGACAAGAAGATTCTAAACGAGATAAGTCTAAGACATCATTAACCAAACGAGTGAGGCGATCGGTTTCGTTATTTGCAGTTGCTAAAAATTCCCGCTGTTCTTCGGTGCTGAGGTTTTCACCGTAGTCGTGAAGGGTTTCAATATAAGTCTTGATATTAAACAAAGGCGTGCGTAATTCGTGAGAGACGTTGCTGATAAATTGGCTTTTCGCCTCATTCAGTTCGACTTCGCGAGTAATGTCTTGCACTGTCATAGCAATTCCCTTAATACTTTCTCGATGTTGGTCGAGAACGGTAGTCAGAAGAATCCGAATCGTGCGCATAGTTGGCTGAGAAAGCGGAATTCTAAACTCTGCACTTTCGCTTTCTCCCCTTGCTATCTTGTATAAAGGGCGATTTAATTCTGCTTGCACTGAGATTGGTAGATGATTTAATACACTATCTCCAATGACATCTCCATTTTCCCAGCCAAAAATCCGTCGTGCTGTAGGATTGACTAAAATCACTTGCATATTGGTGTCAAGCAGGATAGCACCATCAGCAATAGTAGAAACTAAAGTTTCTAATTTAGCTTTCTCGGCAGTGAGTTCTTCGATATTTTGTTCTTCATAACGCTCTAAACGTTCTGCCATTTCATTAAAGCTAAAAATCAATTCCTTGAGTTCTCCTCCCAAAGGCAAATCGATCCGCTGTTGAAAATTGCCAGCCGCAATATTTTTCACACCTGTCAATAACTCTTTAATTGGTTTGGTAATCATGAGAGTATTAAATACAGCACCCAAAATGACCATGACCCAAATTGACACGAAAACAGCAATTGTTACATCGCGGGTGAGATTGGAAGAGGTGACAACTGTAGGATTTGGGTTGATTCCAATTGCTAATACTCCCAAATATTTACCTTCATGATTGAGCGGGACGAAAACATCAGTGACTTCCCCATCAGGCGTTCGGTGTTGTCGCACCATCGGCAATTCAGAATTAGCGGCGTAATCTTCTGGGAGCTGAATCCGGCGCTCAATTGTCAGTGAAGTTTGTACGGCTGGTTCCCAAAAAGGAATTCCAAAAAAGATTTTTCCTGCTTCGTCGGCATAGAGCATGTAGCGCACGCTAGAAGTGCTACTGTAGAAGCGTTGAGAAAACTGAGCGACTTCGGTGTAATTATTCTCCGCTACCAGAGGGGCAACGTTAGAAGCAAGTAACAACCCCAAGTCACGTCCGAAGCGGGTTTCATTTACCCTTGCATCCACTTGAATCGTGTTAACTGCCCAAAAAGTGAAACCACTGACAATTAACGAAACTACCAGCGTCGCAGCAGCCATCAACTTAGTTGGCAGAGTTAGCTCAAACCACCAACGGGCGATCGCTTCTTGAATTGTTTTTAACGGCGCTAACATGTGAATAAAAATTGGTATTTTATATGTCCTTTGTTCTAAGGTAAAGTTTTTCGACTTAAAAGACAAAGTGGTTACTTGTCATTTGTCATTGGTGGGTGGCTGGTGGCTGGTGGCTAGTGGTTAGTGGTTCGACTCTTTGCTAGTCACTAGCCACTATTCACTAGTCACTGAATTCGGTGTCCGATGTCGCGGCGATAGTAAATGCCGTCAAAATGGATTTGGGCGATCGCATCATAAGCAAGGGCGATCGCTTGCTCGAAATTTTCTCCTACACCAGTAACACCTAATACCCTTCCCCCATCTGTCACTACAGGTGTGGAGTATAGGGTGTAGGGTGTAGGGTGTAGAGACGTTACATGTAACGTCTCTACATCAGTCGGTTCCCCCTTGCCTCCTTGTCTCCCTTGTCCTAGTCTGGTTCCAGCATGAAATACACAACCCCCCGAAGCCTCGGCTGATTCTATTCCTGTGATGACATGACCTTTTTCATATGCACCTGGATAGCCTTTGGCGGCGGCGACAACACAACAGGCGGCTCCCGGCTTCCAGGCGATGGGAGGCAATTCACCTAGTTTTTGCTGACAACAAGCCACGAGCAACTCTTCTAGGGGGGTTTCCAGTAAAGGTAAAATAGCTTGGGTTTCAGGATCGCCAAAGCGACAGTTGAATTCTAGAACTTTAAATTCCCCTGTAGGAGCAATCATCAAACCTGCATATAATACGCCCCGATAATCGATGCCTTTAGAGCGTAAAGTGGCGATCGCTCTCTGTAATACCTCTCGTTCGATCCTTGCCATTAATTCTGGCGTAACCAGGGGAGCAGGGGCATACACTCCCATTCCGCCCGTATTCTCGCCTGTATCCCCTTCTCCGATGCGTTTGTGGTCTTGGGCTGGTAGTAGGGGACGAATCGTTATCCCGTCTGTCAACGCCAATACAGAGGCTTCTTGTCCGATTAAGCATTCTTCAATGACAACAAACTTACCCGCGTCGCCAAATTGCCCCGCGAAAATCGCTTCTAGAGCTTGATGTGCCTGTGCGACTGTTTCGGCTACGATCACGCCTTTACCTGCGGCTAATCCGTCAGCTTTGACGACTATGGGCGCTCCTTGTGCGGTGACATAATCTTTAGCAGCAGCTTCCTGGGTAAATACAGCAGCTTTAGCGGTGGGAATTCCTGCTTCCTGCATCAAAGCTTTTGCCCAGGCTTTACTTGCTTCAATTTGCGCCCCAGCTTTGGTAGGACCAAATACCATTGCGCCTTGAGCTTGGAGATAATCTGTAATTCCCATAGCCAGAGGAACTTCTGGACCCACTACCACAAGATCGATCCCCTGTTCTCGAACTGCTTGACCGATCCGTTCAAAATCATCCACAGAGTAGGGCAAATTTTGACAGCGTGACAGCGTTGCCGTTCCCCCATTACCAGGAGTACAAAATACCTGTTCCACTTGGGGCGATCGCAACAAAGCCCAAGCGATCGCGTGTTCTCTGCCCCCATTACCTACGACTAAAACTTTCACTACTTTCCTCTAATGCTGCGATCGATTATCTCGTATTGTGGGGTTGGAGAATTGTAGAGACGTTACATATAACGTCTCTACAATTCTTTCTGCTGTTGATAAATAACTTTAAACTGTCGCTGTTGAATTTTATGATCCACGATTGGATTAGGATAGTCTACGGCAGCGCGATCGCGTTTTGAAATGTTTCCACTCAGTAACTCTTCTGTGTCAAAAGAGCGCAATTCTGGCAGCCACTCGCGAATATATTCTCCTTCAGGATCGAATTTTTGAGCTTGACTGGCAGGGTTGAAAATTCTAATTGGTTTAGGGTCCATGCCACTTGAAGCACTCCACTGCCAACCGCCATTGTTAGCTGAAAGATCCCCGTCAATTAGTCTTTGATAAAAATATTTTTCTCCCAATCTCGGATCGATGAGTAAGTCTTTGGTGAGAAAATTTGCGACGATCATGCGACAACGATTATGCATCCACCCAATATTATTCATCTGTCGCATTGCTGCATCGACAATTGGATAGCCAGTTCTGCCTTCACACCAAGCTTGGAAATATTCCTCGTTATTTTCGTAAGGAAAATTCTTAAATTGTTGTCGATATGCGCCTTGTTCGAGTTCGGGGAAATGATACATGGCGTGTTGATAAAATTCTCGCCATGCAAGTTCCTGCTGCCAAGCGCGAATACTCGTCTGTGCTTCATCGCTACGAGTATTTTCCATTGCCTCAACTGTAGCAGCCCAAACTCTACGAATACCGATCGCACCAAATTTTAATGCTGCACTTAGTTGAGATGTCCCATCATAAGCAGGGAAATTTCGCTGTTCTTTATACTCTTCGATCGCCCGATGGCAAAATTGTTCTAATCTCTCTCCTGCTGCTGCTTCTCCTGGTTCGATAACTAAGCCATTTTCCCAACTAAATCCTAAATCTTTTGCAGTCGGTAGGGCGATCGCGCTTGCTTGCTTTGCAGTTTGCAATTCTTGTTCTGACAACCCTTCTACATTTTTGAGAGTCTCTGCGGGTGCAGCTTTCGGTTTGCTACTCCAATTACGCCAAAACGGAGTAAATACGGTGTAGGGTTGGTTGGAACCTGTAAAAATATCGTCTGGGGAATGTAATATCTGATCCCAGTTTTCTTCTAAAACTTGGATGCCTTTTTCTTTTAAGCTTTCTATGATATCGCGATCGCGTACTTGAGAATATGGTTCTACATCCCAGTTCCAGAATACAGCTTTTGCGCTCAGGGCAGTAGCCAGCGCTGGAATGGCTTCACGGGGTTCGCCTTGCAAAATTAATAACTGGCTGCCAACTTGGGCGTAACGCTGCTGTAGTTGCTGCAAACAACCGATCATGTACGTGACTCGTACGGGAGCGACATCATCCCGTTCTAAAATATTGGGGTCGAGGCAAAATACTCCTACTACCTTTTGAGTTCGTTGCCTTGCCGCAGCTAGTCCGGTATTATCTGAGATGCGCAAATCGCGACGATGCCAGAAGAGGATGAGGTCAGACATTCACAGTTACTACTTAGTTCACTCGTACTAGCATAAAGGTTTCTGCTACCAGACAGCATCAATCCACTGGATGTTTTTTAGATTCCTTCTCCAAAGGCAATTATTTCAGCTACTGTTAAATTTAGCTCGGGGAAAAATTGAGATTTGATGCGATCGCTCTCTGTAAAACTTTCAAAGCGGTATTCTTTTTCTGTTAAAATGCTGTCAGAATTTACCAGTTGTCCCACAGAAATTGTCGGTTGCAAGATTTTCGGATTTCTTCTACCTGGATATCTATCGAGATGAAATAGCGGATCGATAATCCATAGTTCCTGTACGCCAAAAGCAGCATACCAAAGGGGTTTATTTCTATAGTCGTCTTCCCAGTTGGTGCTAACAATTTCAATTGCAATGCTAGGCGGTTCTCTCAGTACTGCTTCTATCTGAGTTTGTCGATTCCAATCTTCGCGTTTGATTACGATTAAGTCAGGCTTGCGAGTATCTTTTCTACCTAGTACGAGTACTGGTTGGGGATGAATTAGCAGCCCCAGGTTAGCCCTCTTAGTTTCCGATTTCAGCGCAAACCACAACTCGCTCCGTAAATTTTCATGTTTTCCAGAAGGTTCAGCTATGGGTACTATGACACCATTTATGAGTTCGTATGTTTTTCCTTCTGGTAAATCCAGTTCGATGAATTCATCGACGGTATAAGTTTTTATTTGAATAGCAGTAACCATAGGGTAAGTTTTCGCAACGTATACTCTAATTTTATGACGAGATCCAAGCCTGACGCTCGCTCATAACTACCGATCGCCATTTCTAGTAAAACTAGCACCCTGCGACTTCAGATAATAGTCATGATAGTAGCGGTAGCTATAAACATGAATATTTGACTGTGCTGCAAAAATCTTTTTCAGTAAATTCAAAGAAGTAGTTCTTGCCTGTTGAGACTGAGTAGCTTGATATTCCTTTTCTACTAACTCTCTCTGTTTCAATAAATCTCTGTATTCCTGCGGTGCTACAGTTTTAACCAAATTCCCTAAAGGAAGATAGCTAAAACTATCGTATATGGGTCTTAATAATCCTGGTTTTTCATAGCCAAGAACGTCTCCTTCGGTTTCAACTCTAGTTGTGTTAGCAATCAATCTTGAATATCGCTGTTGAAAATTTCTTTGAGTAAATGCTGGTGCGCCGAATGAAATGACTCTCATATTATCAGGTAAAACTCCAGCTTCTTCTAATAAAGCTGCATAAAGAATTGATGCACTACCCAGACTGTGTCCGGTAATTAAGACTTCAACCTCAGTATTTGGTCGATCTTGAGCGCTTAAGATTTCAGCTACAAATTTCTTAGAGGTAGGATCGGCAAAAACTGAAGCTGCATAGTTTTTAAAACCTTCATGTAACAAAACTGCTGCTTTTTTATATAGGTTAACTGGAGTTCCAGAGACATTTGCAATAATATCATTTGGATCGTCTATGCCAAAATACGTTCCTTTAAAAGCAACAATATAAGAAACTTTTTTTCTTCCTAGCCGTTGTCTTACTGGTTGCCGAATTAGAACGGCATACCCTCCAAAGACTTTATCGCGTTTGACAATAAAAAAATCTGACAGTTTTAATCTTTTATTAACGACATCAATTTGTCTTGCGCCGTACAATCGATTAATTTGAGCGATCGCATTTTGACGTTTAGTCTTATCTGCAACTCTTTCTGCATCAAACAACTGATAGATTAATCCTGTAGCCATGTAAGCAGCTTTGCCAATTTCTTCACACGCTACAGAACGTTGAAAACACAATTGCTCGAATTGGCTTGACCTAACATTACTACTGATATTAGCCGCGCTTAGAGTATTTTGAGCGTGAGTTGGATGAGAAACACTCAGCAATCCCGCACAGAATGCAGCTTGAGTTAAAAATTGGATTGTTTTGCGATTGAGTGAAATCATCGATAAATGTAGTTATAAAAAATGGATAAATTAGTAAACTCAATTTTACTAACGCTTTTTCTTACCATACTGCGCTGCAAATTCTTGCTCTAAAGTCGGCATTTTACTCCGACTATTGACAAGTTCTCGCCTCAAAAGCGCATCATAAGGAGCAGTTGGCAGTTGTAAAGCTGGTAATTTTTTAATTTGTTCTGCTAAGAACTCATTCAGTGTTTCAGGATTGAGCTTTTTATTTGCTAAGGCTTCATTTAACTGCGGTCCTGTTGGCAGATTGACAAAGTATTCCTGTTGTTCTTTCGGGTATTTTTCAGGAATATATCCAATCGTACTATCGACAACTCGTAAGGCTAGCGTAGTACAATTACGGCTGATAGTATCATACATAACATTAGTCTGATCGCGGCTACTTTGGGCGATCGCATTGAGTAGTATTTGTTGTTTTTGTCGCGGGGTTAAGGCTAATCTGATTTGCTCTACGCGGTCGGTAAATTTAAAATTGAAAGCATCTTCAATTCTATCTTCTAAAGCAATCATTTCTTGAGCGATCGCGTAAAAGTCAAATACGCCTGTAACTGGATTCCATGCTGCCGATTTTAATCCCACACCATTAGCAACATACACCATATCGCGCACGCGAATTGCTTTATCTGCTTTACCTGAGGAACGAGATTGAGGTACTAAAATTGCTTCGTATCCTGGTTTGAGGCGAAATCGAATTTGTCCGTGCGCAATGTAAGGACTAGCTGGAACTGTATAATATTGAATTTGAAAAATAGCATCTTCAACTGCATTTGGAGGAATCTGAGCTACCCAAAATTTATTTTTATGTTTAAAATTAGCAAATACTATTGCTCCTGGTCTAGGTTTATATGGTGCTGCTTCTACGGGTGTAAGTAATTGAACAGAGCGTTGTTGACAATACAAACATTGACCTTTATAAATACCTTGAGGCATTTTTGCCTTCGGATCGAAAGGGTCGGCAGGATCGCAAACACAGGCACTATTGCTAGCAGTAAGATAAGGTTGTTTTGGTTGAGCGATCGCCCCTGACATGATAGAAAATAGGGGTAATGTGGTTAATAAGAATGTTTTGATTAAGTTCTGCTTTAAAAATTGCAGCATTGTCATCTACCTTCAATTGTCAGTTATCAATTATCAGTTATCAGTTAATTCTGACTTCCGACTTTTTAATGGCTATCATTAATTATTTGAGTAGTCCCTTTTTTATCTCGTCATTTAAGCTAATCATTTTACTAGTATTATTATTCAAACCACGCTCTCTCAGTGCTTCTCTTGGATGTTTTGTTTGCCTGAGTAACTGGTTAACTTTTTGAATCTCTGGTTGTTGCGATCGCGTTAAGATATTTTCAATATTTAGCTTGTTCTTTTGCAGAATTTTACTCATGAAAGTTCCGGTTGGAAAATAGAAAAATGGTTCTTTAGATGCGTTAGGTTTTTTTCGAGAACCACCATAACTAACGCTGCTATCGATAACTTTAAATAGCTCTGTGGTACAGTTGCGATCATAGAAACTGTACATGAACTTCATGCCCGAACGATCTGCCTGTAGCATGGCATTTTTGAGTAGCTTTTGCTTTTCTTCTGGTCTTAGCGCTAGCCTAATTTGCTCGACTTTATGCTTATCTACAATTATCATGCGCTGCGCTCGATCTTCTAAAGAAACGAGACGAAATGATAAGCCAAATAAGTTTGCCAAAGCACCAGCGGGATTGAAACCAGCACCAGGAGTACCTGTAGCTTCAATTGAATAGACTAGATCTGAAAGTCGCACTTCAGTAGGACTTTCAGAGAGCGATTGAGGAACTAATATTACTTCAGAACCAGGTTTAAATCGAAAGCGCAATTGAGAATGACATAGCGGACATGAATTAAACATTTGTTCAATTTGATAAATCGCGTCCTGTACGCCATTGACTGGAACTTGCGCTACCCAAAATTTTCCCTTGTGACTGACATTCGCGATTGCGATCGTACCTGGTTTAGGATTGTAAGGTGCTGCTTGAATGGGTGAAAGAATTTTAGCAGTTCTTTGTTCGCAAGAATTTACGCATACCCCTTTAAAAGGACCACTAGGCATTTGCGCTTGCGGATCGAAGGGATCTTGAGGATCGCAAATACAGCTATTTTTTGGATCGGGAAAAGCTGGAGAATCAACTGCGATCGCACTTGACGTAATCGTTAATAATGGCATTGTCGTTAATGCTAACATTTTTCCTACTGTCTGTCTCAATCGCAACATTTCCAACCTCATACCATTTTGAATTTTTGATTTTTGATTTTGGTTTTTCAATCAAGAGTTATATAACTACTTTCTCCTACTTTTGAAAAATCAAGGGAGAAATACATCTTCTTAACTCAATTGAGATGGCAAAAGCTTAAACTTCATGTGCATAAATTCTGCAAAATCTGACTTTCAAAGTTTAGATTTTGTCAATTTTTTAAATGTTTTTGAGAGCAATTTTATTGATTCATAACAATACGTTTTTTTGATATAACATAATATTACTACTTTCTATAAAGGTGATTTTTCTTATTAAATAAAGTTTGCTTGCGTGCGATCGCAAGTTCTGTAATGGTGGATCTAACAAAGTTTTACATAAATATTATGAGTAATTCAACCACCTATTCTTACAATAAAACTACTATTTCAAAGCGAGCGATCCAATTTTGCATTCATACAACTTTGAAAAAACCGATCCAATAAATTTTTACTTTTAACTTTTGACTTTTTCGTGGGGTGAGGGCGGGTTTGGTTGAATTTTTGGTGGGAAGTAAAGATTTTTTGATAAAATCGCCCCTACAGATTTTGACTTCTATTAAACGATATCCTTACGCTTTTGTACTCCGAATAAAATGCCAAACATCACTGCCATGATAATTCCCAACATAGACCAATGCGAAGCTAAACTGACTTTGAAAGCGCCTCCATAGTCTTGCTTGAATCGCTCGACTAATCCTTCCGCACTCTTAATTGCGCCCTCATATTTTCCTTTCCACTCGCTATATTTCTTTTGCCAGCTATCTACATCTTTCTTGTATTTATCGACTTTCTTCTCATAGTCGTCGAGTTTTCTAGGATCTGAAGGAGCTTTGCCAGGATCGGCAGGTTTTTGTGGTTCTTTTTGATCTACGACTGGATCGTATTTCGCCACCAAACCGGGAAACTCGCAGCTTTTAAACATTCTTGCTCCCAAGCACTGACTTTTTTTCTTCTGTTCGGAAGTCTGTTTTTTACGGTCTTTTTCTGACAGTTTCCAGTAAAAATCGTCAGCAATATCGCTACCCATACCCGCAATAGTCACTAATGACTCAAACGACCATTTTGTAATCGTCATTCGGTTAATTAATTGCCCAGGAGGTCCAAAAGTATCTACAGGCAACATCCCACCACCAAAGGTAATTTGCGGGACGATAAAAATAATTGTGAGTAAGGGTGCTACGTTCTGGTTGGGTGAAATTGCCGATACCAAAAGTCCCATCACCATTCCCGCTAAGGTAGCGAGGAATAAGGTAACGTACATATTAAATAGCTCAGTTCCACCACCAGGCAACTCTACAGCTAGCCACTTAAATAACAGGAAGATTGCCGCTTGATAGAGCGCTATTATGATTCCAATCCACACTTTAGACATGACATAAGGCAAAATTTTTAGCCCGATCATGCGCTCGCGGCGATAGATTTCCTGTTCTTTGACAATTTCGCGCATAGTGGCTAAGCTGCCCACAATCACCGCAATTAAAGCGGCGGCGAACAACATAGTAATTGCCTGTCCCGCGTTACCATCTTTAGAGTCAAAAACATTGCGCTGCCAGGTGACAAAATCTAGTAAACCGAGAATTGGGGCGATCGCACCCATCAAAAACAAGCCAGCGCGATCGCGCATCAAAATTGCTAAGTTGCGACGCGACAGGATGATAAACTGCTGCCATGCCGAAACTTGCTTAATTGTGCTACCTGGTTTCTGTTTGGCTCGATGGCTTCTTTGTGCCATTTGGGGCATTTGCAGCTGTTGTTGGCGCTCTAATACGTACTTGTGATAGTGACGCGAGTTTCTAAAGCGTTGCTGCCATTCTTCAGGTGATAGTTCGTGTTCTACCTTGCCGTAGATCTGATCGAACTCCTCCACCCCAAAATAGTCAATTGCTTCTGCTGGCGGACCAAAATAGGCGACTCGTCCCCCTTTCGCCAAAAATACCACGCGATCGCACAACGTGACGTTCTTCGTGGCGTGAGTAATCAGCAAGATCGTCCGTCCCTGATCTGACAACTTGCGTAGCAACTTCATGATCTGAAGTTCCGTACCAGGGTCAAGACCAGATGTCGCTTCATCGAGGAAAAATAAGCTGGGTTTGGTAATTAGCTCGACCCCAATCGACACCCGCTTGCGCTGTCCGCCGCTCAATGCTTTTACAGGTACGTCCTGGCGTTGCAGCAATTCTAAGTCTGTCAAAACTTCTTGCACCCGCTTTTGACGTTCGCCAGGAGTCGTATCTGAAGGCATCCGCAACTGAGCGGCAAAATCGAGCGCTTGCTTGACCGTCAATTCTTTGTGAATGATGTCATCTTGAGGGACGTAACCGAGTTCGGTACGGTAGGCATTAAAGTTTTTGTATAAATCTTCTCCGTTTACCAGTACCATCCCACTTGTAGCAGGGCGAAAACCGTTGAGTGCGTCGAGGAGGGTCGATTTACCGCCACCGCTGACTCCGGCAATTACGATAAATTCTCGCGGCAAGATCGACAGCGAAATGTCATCCAACAAGGTCGTGCCTTTACCGACAACCTTCGTTAAGTTGACGGCATCCAGACGCAGATTCCCTTCTTCGTTGAAGCTCACTAAAGTCTCGTCAACGTTGAAGACAAAGCGAGTCGGACCGATGCGAATTGTATCTTCAGGTCTGAGCGACTGCGAACCGCTGACGCGCTTGCCGTTGACGAAAGTACCGTTACTGGAATTGAGGTCGGCGATCGCAAACGTCCCATCTTGACGCGAAATTCTGGCATGATAGCGCGATACGGTTGGATGGTCGATTGCAATATCGTTCTGCTCGTCGCGACCGATCGTTAAATTATTGCGATTGCTCAGATTCAGTTGATGCGTAATACTCGGTACTTGGTCGGTAGCAGTTGTCTGGAAAGTCAGAGTAATTCCAGAACCGATCGCGATCGCGTCTCCATCCATTAACCGCCGTTCGCTAATGCGTTGCCCTTGATATAACAACCCATTTCTGCTCCCTAGATCGACTATCGTGTAGCTGCCTTGACGCTCGACTAATTCGGCGTGCCGTGACGAAACTTGGGGAAAATTAATCGGGACATCACAACTAGGATCGCGACCGATCGTCATCTGGTTTTTGACAATCGGAATATCTTGCGTTCCCGCTGGAGTTGTCACCCGCAATATCGGTGTTACGATCTGAGTCTGAATTGCTTGCGGTGGTGCAGCAAAATTCGTGGCTTCAAAGCCAACAGTCGTCCCTATCCCCGTCATCTGGGTTGCAGTTGCACCTGTAGTGACTTCCTCAACACCGCAAAAGCGCAACTCGCAACCCCCGATTCTAATCGTGTCTCCATCTTTGAGTTGCCTCGGTTGACTAGGAGCCAACCTAGCATTATTGACAAAAGTGCCAGTACTACTTCCTAAATCTGTAAGTAAGTATCCACTTATACCTTGGGGCGCCAGCTGAGCGTGATAGCGCGAAACATTACTTTCGCTCAAAACTAAGTTATTATCTCCCGCTCGACCAATTCTCACCACGTCGCCGTTGAGTAGAAACTCTTGCTTACTACCGTCACGTCTACCAATCTCCAGACGTGCAGAAGACTGAATCATAATATTTTTATTTTTTTAATTATTCTGTAGTTGGCTGTCGTAGCTGGAAAATTTTTCTCTGAGATTGCAGTATATTACCGAAAATTCGGGTTCTCTCCAATTTCATTAAAATTTTATACTCTCAACTCACTCGATCTATGCACGTTCTGCACATATTGTTACAACATCTGTTACAAGGTCTTGTTACAATGTCGAGCAGCAACGTATGATAGTATCTGCCAATACAATTAAATAGTATTTAAAGAGAAATAAAGATTTCAGGCTGAGCTAAAAGCTAGTGTCAGGCGCGCTTGCTGTCAAGCACACAAACATTCAGATGTTAGCGGTTAGTACGAGAAACACGCATTCTCATTGGATATTGCTAGCTATAAACGATCGGCTCATAGCCGATTGCCTCGATCGAGGCTGCTAGGCAAGCAAGAGGAAAAAGCAGATAGGAGAATTATCTCCTCAATCTCAATCAGCGGGCAGTGCGATCGCGGTTTGCTACACAAACTCTACGTAGGTTTAGGAGATTCGATCGAGACAGCGTATTTCGGCGATTGTGTCTTGAAATATATCTCGATCTATACTTTATCTTATACAAATATTAGGAGCTTCAACCCCGCATATCTAAAGGGCGAATTGCAACTCTTTTCTTCTGCCCTTTACCCTCTGCCTTCCTCAAAAAATTTTAGCAGTAAAAGTTCATATTAGGCTTTAATGGTGATGAAAGAAATATATTTTTAGCAGGCTTAGTTGCATCTAGCTTGGAAGTCATCGCCTATACTGTTGGCAAACATTTATTTTCATACCAGTTTTAATGCGCTCTGCTCCATGAACTCGCCATTACAAAAAGACAACTGGCTCGGTCGCTGCGTTGGCGAACGCCAGCGCTACAGACTAGAACAACATCTAGGCGCGGGCGGAATGGGAGATGTCTTCATCGCCAGGGACGTACCGATTGGCAAACTAGTCGCTTTAAAGATCCTCAAAGGATCGCTAGCAGAATCAGCCGATCTGAGAAAGCGGTTCGAGCGAGAAGTGACTCTCTGCGCTGCGCTCAAAAGCGATCACATCGTGAATATCAGCGACTATGGCGTTACCGATGAGGGGTATCCCTTCTACGTCATGGAGTACCTGCAAGGACAGAGCTTAGGACAACTGCTACGCCAGCAGCAACAGCTGGGTCTCGAACGCAGTCTGTCGATCGCGATCCAAGTGTGTCAAGGTTTGCGGTTGGCGCATCAAGGCGTACACCTATGGCAAAATGGAGCAACCGCTAGCAAGCAGATCAAAGTCGTCCATCGCGATCTCAAGCCAGATAATATTTTTCTCGTTCCTACTGCATTGGGAGAACTCGTCAAAATTCTCGATTTTGGTATTGCTAAAATTTGTAACGATACGAATGAATTTACCAATCTGACGAACGTTTTTATTGGGACTTTTCACTATGCAGCTCCCGAACAGTTTGAGCTAGGGACAGAAGTAGACGAACGTGCTGATATTTACAGCCTCGGCGTAATTCTCTACGAAATGCTGACTGGAACCGACCCATTTGGGTTTAATTTCCGTCGCAATAGCAATACGATTAGCGGTATGTCATGGGTATTCGCTCATGCTTCCAAGCCCCCGATTCAGTTGCGATCGCAGCCTCGGTGCGAGCATTTTTCACTACAACTAGAAGCCGTCGTCATGCGGTGCTTGCAGAAATCGCCCCGCGATCGCTTTAGTTCTGTAGACGAGTTAAGTCGTGCCTTGCAAGCTGCCGTAGCGATCGATCTGGCGAATAATACAATTGTCCCAGGTTTAGGTGCAGCAACGACAATTGCGACATTGCCTCCTCCCGCACACCCATCCGAACTAACGACCACTCAACTACCCGATCCAACTTTTCCACCTGACTTTACCCAACGTCTGTCTGCGCCCCGAGTCCCGTTAGAAGCTACCGACGTATCCCTGTCAGCCCAACACCGATCGCTAGTCAAGCTGTTTACAGAATTTGCTGGACCGATTGCGACTACTGTGTTTCGACAAGTAGCAGCTCAATCATACAGCGTCGAGCAGTTGGTAGAAAACCTCTCAGTTTACCTGCCTGCCAAGCAACAAGCAGAATTCGAGCGTCAGGCAAAAGCGATCGAAGCCGAGTCAACAGCTAAATCTCAAACCCACAACACCAACGGCAATAAATTTTCCCATAATCAATTATCCAATAATTTAGCGCAGTCAGCACTCGATACTAATTTTATTCAACGGTGTGAAAAAACTTTAATCGATCTGATTGGACCGATCGCGCCGATTCTCATTCAAAAAGTTCTAAAATCTGGAATGCAAATTTCCGAGTTGGAATTAGTCAATCGATTAGCCAATGAAATTCCCGATCCTCAAAAAGCCGCCGATTTTTGCCGTCGTCTCTTAAAATGAGCGAAGCTTCTAAAAAGAATATATTAATTCCGAATTCCGAATTCCGAATTCCGAATTCCGAATTCTCCCGCCGTACGTTACTTTTACAATTATTTCTACTTACAGCATGTGGGGTGCGATCGCTATCGAGCAAGCGCCAAGGCTTAGTTCTCGGTGTAGTCAGTTATAACGCAGGGGAACAGACCATCAATCGTTATGCCAAATTTACTCGATATTTAAGTGAAAAAATTGGAGTTATCGTACAATTAGAACCTGCTTTTAACGAAAATAAGGCTCTAGAACGAATTCGGAATCATGCTTGGTCTTTAGCTTTTGCCGAGCCTGGATTAGCTGCGATCGCGATCGACCAACACCGATACATCCCGATATTGTCACTTCAGGGCATCGCTAATTTGCGCTCTATTTTAGTCGTGCGCAAAGATAATCCGATCGTTGAGTTAAAAGAATTACAAAATCAACCGCTTGCCCTCGGACAACCAGGTTCGGCTACCGGATATTTTTTTCCCATTTACAATCTCTACGGTCTAACTCTAGCAGAGATTATGCTTGCACCCACACCTAAAACAGTTTTGGAATGGGTTGCTACAGGGAAAGCTACAGCAGGCGCTCTTTCTAAAGAAGAATTGTACCTACACAGTTCGTATTTCAGCCCCACTGAGTTTCGCATTCTCCACACAGATCCGCACGAAGTCCCTCCTGGCGTAGTTTTGGTTGCACCTAACGTAGACAAAAACCTGCGCCAGCAAATTTACCAAATCATGAATGGAGTCCCCTCGATTTTGGCGCAAGAAGCAGGATACATTCCCAACAGCTCAGCGCCAGACTACGGTTATATGATTTCAGTCGTTAAGCGCGTCAGAGCAATTTTTCCCGACGAATACGAACATGGCGCAACGCCTCTACAACTCAAACCCGCCCGACTTTTAGATAATATTTCGATTTAGAGTGAGTGGCTAGTGGTTAGTGACTGGTGACAAGAATTGAGTCCAGCCACTAGCCACTGATAACTGATAACTGCTCAAGCAATAATAGTAGTATCATAGTCTCGTTCGCGATCGCACGCCCAAAAAAGGCAACAAGTCCAGAAGCAACACATAGAGAAAGCTCCATGACATTTCCTGCTCAGCCAGAAACCTGGATTGGTCGGAGTATTGGCGATCGCCAACGCTATCGCTTGGAGAGGCGCTTGGGTTCAGGCGGAATGGGCGATGTTTTTCTGGCAATGGATACCTTATTAGGACAACACGTAGCATTGAAGTTGCTAAAAGACAAATTAGCAGCGTCAAAGTCTTTGAGGAAGAGGTTCGAGCGGGAAGTTGCTATTTGTGCAGCCCTAAAAAGCGATCATATCGTGAATGTGAGCGATTATGGCGTTACAGATGAAGGTCATCCTTTCTATGTCATGGAGTATCTGCGCGGGGACAGCCTGAAACAATTGCTGAAACAACAGCAACGGTTACCCGTCGAGCGAACGATCAAAATTGTGACTCAGGTTTGTGAAGGATTGCGTCTAGCTCACTCAGGCATCGATCTCTGGTGGAGTGGAGCGACAGCCAGCGAACACGTCAAGGTAGTTCATCGCGATCTCAAACCAGACAATATATTTGTCGTGCCTACAGCATTGGGAGAATTGGTGAAGATTCTGGACTTTGGAATTGCCAAAATCCGCGATGAATCGATCGATCGCACGAATCTGACTTATGGATTTATCGGCACGTTTCGCTATGCTGCTCCAGAACAGTTGCGGGCTGCCAACACTATAGACGCAAGAGCAGATATCTACAGCTTGGGTGTCATCCTCTACGAACTCCTCAGCGGCACAGATCCATTTGGTTTTGGCGCTCAAGCCTATTCGATTACGGGCATGGGTTGGGCAATGGCACACAAGACAAAACCACCGGTTCCCATCAGGTTACAGCCTGGTTGCGAAAATTTATCGCCGCAACTAGAAGCAGCTGTCATGCAGTGCTTGCAAAAATCACCTAACGATCGCTTTGCCTCCGTAGAGCAATTAAAAAAAGTATTAAAAGCTACTATTACCCACAAGCCTGAAGCAGCGATCGATAATTCTCTTCATCCATCTCCACCTGCACCCACGCACCCACAACCATCTGTTCCTGTCACACCTGACGTGGCAACGACTAGAGCCTACATACCTCCACAGCCAACAGAAACAGAAGTCATTCCTCCGACATCGCTGCCAGACACCTTGTTACCTCCCCATAAGCAAGAAGTTCGGGCAAACGTTCAGTTCCCTGCCGCACAGCAGAGTAATCTAGCTAATTCCAACACGGACGATTCAATTTTAATATCTCCACCAGCGCGTCATCGCCGCTTATCCACCTCTACTTTATTTTTTGTCGGTGCGGCTATTGGTGTTGGTATTGTGGCACTGGGAGCAGTAGTTTATTCATACATTCAGTTTCGTCTGACAGCTCAAGTTATCGATGAAATTCAAACTTTAAAACATCAAGCACGATACGAAGCTTGTGCGAGTAGAGCTGAGACAGTTACCCGCGATTCAACAGTTTACGCCGAAGCGCAGGCAATACTAAATGAGTGTCATCTCGAACATGCCAAGCAACTCGCAGGAAGTAGTAACTTTGCTGAAGCGATCGCTATTGCCAGACAAATTCCTCAAGACAGTCCTCTCTATTCCCAAGCTCAAATCCTGATTCAAGACTGGTCGGAGATTTGACGGTTAAGTAGGGAGCGCATGAGCAGGAGGAAGTTGGAGGAGCTGGGGAAACTGGGGGAGAACGATCTCGCACCACTCTTTCCCGACTTTTGACTTTTAACTTTTGACTTCTTTAGTACGTATATGAAGTGTTTTTATAAGTATGTTCCGTATACAAAATAGCTGTTGAAGTATAATTTTATATTTTTTTTCAAAAATTGACCGGAATCGTAGCATATTTGGATGTAGATCGCGGTATAGTTCAAATACGCTAGTCTCGTCAAGCAGACTTGTCAAGTTCAGGGTACTTGAGCTGACTGTGAATGTAATTGAAATTTTAACTGCCCTTGAGGTACGAGCGATGATAGGCAATCACACAACTAAAAATTTAAAAAAATTTACTAAATATTTAGCAACAGCGATCGCAGTTATAAGTGGGATCGGAATAGCTAACGAGTTCGTCCGAGCAGAAGCAGTAGCTAGCGCTGGGGGTGCGACAACTTTCCATTGCATAGCTTCAGGTCAGGGCTATGCCACGATCGCCAAACGCGGCGAACGGATCACAGCACCAGTGATTACCTGGAACAGCAATGAATTTGGGACGCAATACACGCCGCACGAGCGTTGTAAAATAGTTAGCGATCGCTTGAGTGAGGTTGTAGCAGCTAAAGGCGGGAAGCTGAGAAACTTGCAACTGACATACGGACGAGTTAACAGCAAACCAGTCATTTGTTATGTGGGCAGTCGAAACGAAATCTGCAACCGGAAAAATATTCTAATGACATTGCGCGAATCAGATCGAGGCAAAGAACGCCAAATTCTCGAACAATTAGTGACTTTCAGCCTGAAAGGAACGGGTACGGCAGTCCAACAAAGTGCGCCACAATATTATGCACCTTTTGGAGAAGAAATTGAGCGAGCGTTGTCAGCGGAATAAGGTAAATGCATGAGTAGTAGAGATTGAGAGCGATCGCCAACTCGAACCTCGTAATTCACGCATGACAGTCGATCGAGCGATTGGAATTGGGATGCAGTGACAGTGAAATTATCATCAGCCACTATTGTCTTATTTAATCTCGGACTGCTGGCGATCGCTGCATTCTTATGGTTTATGCCATCAAAACCGAATACAAAATCTGATGCTAGTACTGAAAAAATTGCGACTACAACACCTGTAGATCCAGTAAAAAGTTCGGCAATAGTAGAAGTTGCTCAACAAGTGACAGTCAGAGTATTGACAAAAACAAGTATGGGTTCTGGGGCGATCGTACAACGTCAGGCTCAGACATACACCGTTCTTACCTGCGACCATGTAGTAGCAGGTAGTCAGAAGGGCGAATATACCATTCTCACTGCTGATGGCGCGACTCATCCAGCCCGCCGCTTGACGCAGACTTTAGCAGGTGTCGATCTCGCCTTACTACAATTTGATAGCCCTAAATCCTATCGCGTTGCTGTCTTAGGAAATTCACTTGCCTTAACAAAAGGCGATCGCGTCTATGCATCTGGTTTTCCCAATTATCAATTCCTCAATAAAAGTCGTGTTGAAGAAACACGTAACTGGGGAATGAAAGCATTTCGGCTGACAACGGGAACTGTTGCTTTACTCTTAGAGCGAACTTTACCAGAAGGATACAGTTTAGGTTACACCAACGAAGTCGAACAAGGGATGAGTGGTGGACCTGTTTTGAATCAAAAAGGAGAACTGATTGGGATCAACGGTCGCTTGAAATATCCACTTCAAGGCATTGATGTGTTTACATTTGCCGATGGTACAAAGCCATCGGTAGAACTATTTAATCAAATGGAAGCGCTGAGCTGGGCGATTCCAATTGCTGCTTTTCAGCATCAAGTTGACAAAAACTTGGCTCAACCTCAATCGCAAAATGAGATCTAAATTGTTATTGGTAATGGGTAATGGGTAGTAGGTGATTGGCAGTGGTGAGTGGTGCGTGTTGGTATTTATATTCTTCTGACTCCTCAGTTTTCACTTTTAGCTTTTAACTTTTGACTTTATTATGAATGGCTGGAAAAAGTTTTTTCAAACTCGAAATTTAAAATATACAATTTTTATAGCCGGAGTTGTCACTGCTGCGACGACGATCGCTTTTACTAGCAAGATGACAGGACTCACGGTACAAGCAGATGCGATCGCCCAGCAAACTCAGCCTGTTACTGATTCCAAAACGTTGAATCAAACGGAAATTGACGCGATCGCCTCGCAAACAACAGTGGTTGTCGGTCAAGACCTGCAAAAAGGTGATGTTGAAGCTCGACGTGAGTTTAACCCAGGTTCTGGAGTCATTATCGCTAAGCGCGGCAACATTTACTACGTGGCGACTAACTTGCACGTTGTCCGCGGTCGAGGTGGTTTTTACGGGGTACGTACCTTTGATGGCGAAGTTTATCCCGTAGACGACGAAAGTACGCGATCGAATATCGTCCCAATGGGAAAAGAACAGGGCGAAAGTGGCGAAACTATTCAAGGGCTTGATGTCGCGATCGTCCAATTTAAGAGTGACAAGAACTATCCTTTAGCAAACCTACCAGGTAGCCCTAACCAAGGCGAACGAGCCTTTGTCTCTGGCTGGCCCGATCCTGGAAATGAAACGGCGCGACGGCAAAGGTTATTTGCTCCTGGCGAAGTGATTAGAATTACCCCTCGCACTACGGATGGAGGTTACAGCATTCAATACAGCTGTGAAACGCAGCGGGGTATGAGTGGGGGTCCCGTTTTTAACGATCGCGGCGAGTTAGTTGGAATTCACGGACGCGCAGGTGAAGCAACTAGTGTCTCCGTACCAGGAACTTTAGTAGCTTCCCTAATGGCAGGAAACTCCATAGCTCAAACTGCGATTCAAAGTAAATTCAATTTGGGAATTCGAGTTTCCGACCTCACCGAAGAAGCGAAAAAAATTCAACCGCTTGCAGGCGTGTTTCCCTATATCAAATTTGAGCCGCCTCCCGTGCAGCCTGCTGTTGTCAGCCAGGGAATGCCAGAAAAAAGACCGCGATCGGCAGACACGATCGATGATATTTACAAGACCTTCAGCCGTGACTTCAAACACGCCGCTGTTAGAGATTGTCCCTCAGCAGGTAGTCGTACAGTCTTACTCGGTACGAGTGAAGAACGCTGCCCAGAGTAAGAAAATACTTTTTTACGCTTTGCTCAAGTAGGAGAGTTTCAGCAGCGCAAAATCTTTATTTCGGGAGCGTAATTTTCGTAGTTAAAGCTATATTTCTTTAGCGATCGCTATCTGTATTTAATACTGAAATAGTATGGCGATCGGATATGAAAAAAAGCTTATATTTGCCAGCTCATTTCAAATCCTATCATCTGTAGGGTGAGCAATGTCCACCCTACGTTAATCTGTTTTTCTCAAATAATATTACAAATAAAAATTAAGATTTTTAGTTAATTGGATTGTATATTATCGCGATCGTGTCATTCTAGCTTTTAAGAAATAAAATAATTTTATTTGCTTAGGGTCAGCACCGAGTTTCAACAGAAGTTTGCTCAAGCTTCTGTAAGTTTTCTATGCCAAATTAAACGCCTTGAATTGTGGATCAGAGGGAAGTAACTGTGAGGATCAAATCTACTTTTTCCATATTTTCCATCTTGCTATTGACAACACCCATAGCTGTTTCTGCTCTTGTATTTAAAACAACCGCAGTACATGCAGGCGAGACAGATATAGCAATATCTCAGCCAACTCAAATAACATCTCAATTATTAAAAAAGTCTGAGGCAAACCGAACTAGTGCGGCTACCCTAGCGCCTCTAGCACCAGCAACACCGGATACAGATTTCAACTATACAGCTCAACAAATTCAAGACACATCTTCGACACTGGCACAAGTCACATCCGTATCTCAACTGTCAGACGTGCAACCTACTGATTGGGCGTTTCAGGCATTGCAGTCTTTAGTAGAACGCTATGGAGTCATTGCAGGTTATCCTGACGGGACTTTTCGAGGCAATCGTGCCATGACGCGCTACGAGTTTGCCGCAGGTTTGAATGCAGCTATGGATCGGATTAACGAACTGATTACGGCTGGTTCGGCAGATGTCGTCAGCAAAGAAGATTTAGAAACCCTAAATCGCCTGCAATCGGAATTTAGCAGTGAATTAGCAACTTTGCGGGGTCGAGTTGACGCTTTAGAAGCGCAAGCAGCCGAGTTAGAAGCCAATCAGTTTTCCACAACTACCGTTTTAGGTGGAGAAGTTATCTTTGGTGTAGCCAGTGCTTTTGGCGGCGATCCCCCTGGAGGATGTAGGGTTTTTGACGACGATACGGGACCTTTTTTTGAACAACTAACACGCGGCTTAAACTTAAGAGATCGCAATTCAGATCCAGAAGTTGATTGTTTAACCCGAGATGATGCAGATAAAAATACTGTTCTCGCCCACTTGGTTCGATTAGGGTTAGAAACATCATTTACAGGTAAAGATCGCCTGCGGACATACCTAGTTACAGGCAACTTTGACGGTGGCGGCTTCACCAATGCAGAGTCTCTCAATACTTACATGGCGCGGTTATCTTATCAAGCAGGTTTAAACAATGATGTTGTTTTAGATTTACTAGAATATCGATTTCCTGCCTTTAACGATCGCGTTGTCTTTAGCGTCATTCCTTTTGGCTTCAGTCTCAGTAACGTTCTTTCCGCCAACTCAGCTTACTTTGACACTGGCAGAGGCTCAATTTCTCGCTTTGGCGAGGCTAGTCCAATTTTCAAAATTGGTGGCGTATTAGATGCAGGAGCAGGTTTTGACTGGTTATTTGCCAAAAATGCCCGGTTACAAGTAGCTTATGGTACTGGAGGAAGCGGGAATCCAGACAGTGGGGTTTTTGGAGCAGACCGCAGCGCACTAGGCGTGCAATTGTTAGCAACGCCAACCAATAACCTAATTACTGGTTTAACTTTCGTCAACGCTTACACTAGCGATGGAACTTTAGGTACATATACAGGTAGCGTCAATGCAGAAACAAATGGTTTGTGGTCTGGTTCATCCGTTCCTTCACCAATTGACCAAGCAAATGACTCTGGGTTTGACCCGTGCTGCCGTTATTTTATCGGAGATTTAGCTGCCAAAACCAATGCTGTTGGCGCAACGTTGCAATGGCGTATGTCTCCTAAGCTAACATTTGGGGCATGGGGAGGATATATGTTTACTAATTTCTTAGAACGCCTCCCTGACTTTTCTGAAACTAGTAGAGACGCGAATGGAATTCTCAACGGAATTGGAGCCTCTGCCGGTAAGAAACCTTTTGCTAATTCAGCCACATATCTATTTTCTCTCGGTCTATCCGATCCATTTGGTAGAGAAGGAGATTTATTTGCCTTTCTCTTTGGTATGCCACCAAAACTAGTTGATGCGGGACCTGAAACGCGCGGTACACCCGTACCTTTTTTTGAAACTTCTCGTAGGGGCGAACCAGAAGTTCCTGTAACTGATAACAACACTAACTTAGATACAGCTGGAATTGGACCAGATCAAGCCCCTCAAGAGACTTCAGATACGCTACCAAGGAGAGTAGGAGTAAAAGATGAAGCAACTTCACTGCACTTTGAAATGTTCTACCGTTTTCGAGTCAGTGACAATCTGTTCATTACTCCAGGTGTGGTTCTCGTGACTAACCCAGGTCATATTGAAGATAACAACGACATTTGGTTAGCAACTATCCGCACAACTTTCCGTTTCTAATTCTCCTTTCAATCGTTGGGTGCGTTAATAACGCACCCCACTACAATAATGTCAAAATTGTTGTGTAATTGGAATATAATTGGGCTGAGCTTTGACTCGCTCTATCCATGCTTGAATTGCTGGAAAACGAGATAGATCGAAACCTCCCTCATCGGCGACGTGAGTATAGGCAAATAAGCCAATATCAGCAATAGAATAGCGATCGCCTACAAAAAATTTCTGCTGAGTTAAATGTTGTTCCATCACTCCAAGCGCAGCATAACCAGCTTGACGTTTCTGTTCTATCGCTTCCCGATATTCATCTGCTTTACCAAGTTCCGTAATCCAAAATCTAGGAGTAGCAATATTAGGTTCGTGACTGTATTGCTCGAAAAATAACCATTGTAAAACTCGGGCGCGGAGCAATTTATCAGCAGGCAAAAATTCAGTATCTTCGCTAAAATAGAAGAGAATAGCATTCGATTCTGCTAAAAAATCTCCCGATTCCAACTGTAAAACTGGAATGCGTCCATTAGAATTTTTCTTAAGAAATTCTGGAGTACGACTTTCACCTTTAAGAATATTAATTTCTACTCGCTCAAAGGGAATCCCAAGCTGAGTTAACAACAGCCGAACTTTATAACCATTCCCCGAAGGTAAAAAATCATACAACTTGAGCATGACTTTCGTTGGGTAGAAGACGTAACGATTATAAAGAAGTTAAAAGTTAAAAGTCAAAAGTCAAAATCAGTTATCAGTGACTAGTGGAACCAGTGACAAGAATTGAGTCTGGTTCCACTAGTCACCAGCCACTAGCCACTCACCAACTACCAATTACCCATTACCAAAATAGTTTTATGTGTGGTAGATTTACCCTCAGCCAACCCGCAGAAGCGATCGCCTCTACCTTTCAGCTTTCTTTAATTCCCGAATTAGCCCCACGATATAATATTGCACCTACTCAACCAGTCCCAACCATTTTATCAGATGGCGATCGCCGTCGATTTCAAATGTTACGTTGGGGTTTAATTCCCTCATGGGCAAAAGATGCATCGATGGGTGCAAAAATGATTAATGCTAGAGCAGAAACCGTTGCTGAAAAACCCGCTTTCCGTTCTGCATTTCGTCGCCGCCGTTGTCTAGTTGTTGCCGATGGCTTTTACGAATGGCAGTCACAAAAAGGCAAAAAACAACCCTTTTATTTTCGCTTACAAGATGGGCAACCTTTTGCTTTTGCAGGTTTGTGGGAAACTTGGCAAGCACCAGACGGCGAGAAAATTGATTCTTGCACTCTGCTGACGACAACAGCTAATTCTCTTTTGCGATCGGTTCACGACCGGATGCCTGTTATTCTCAAACCAGAAGACTATAATCAGTGGCTCGATCCTCAAATTCAAGAACCAGACGAGCTACAACCATTGTTACAGCCATACTCGTCAGAGGCAATGGTTTCATATCCCGTCAGTACTAAAGTCAATAAACCAACTAATGATTCACTAGAGTGTATTGATAGTTTGTAAGTGTGTAATTCATCGAAGATGTAGAGACGTTACATGAAACGTCTCTACATCTTCAACAGCAGACAATCCTGAAGACACGATGACATTTTTATCACCTCATCCCCAGGATTGTATGTGGTTGTCAATTGTCATTTGTCATTTGTCACTTGTCATTTGTTATTTATAAGACCAATGACTAATAACCAATAACCAATAACTAATTGCTAGTTGCTAGCTCGGTATTACCACGATTACGACGGCGAGTTAAGCTGTTGAATAACATAACACCGATCGCCTTGATCAAATTACCTTCTAATTCGTTAAACATCTTCATGTTCATGCCAAAAGCAGCATTAGCTTCTTCAACGATGCGATCTGCTGTGGCTTCATCAATTGGTAATTCGTCTAGTCTCTGCCGATAGGTGTTTTTAAATTGCTTTTCATCAGAAATTTCAGCAAATTCATAGAAAGCAGTGCCTTGCCCATCCGCAAGATTCATTGCTCTTTGAGCAATACCTTTGAGGATTTGTCCGCCAGAAAGATCGCCCAAATAACGAGTATAAAGGTGCGATATTAATAGTTCTGGAGCATTATTAGAGACTTCCCGTATCCGCTGCACGTAAGCTTCTCCAGCCGGAGATAAACTAATTTGCTCGCGCCATTGGTTGCCGTAATAATACTTCAGATCTTGCTCCAAGCTGCGCTGGCGATTCAATTCCTTGAAGTACATCTTTGATAAAATAGGGTGCTGTTGATGCCGCTCCATTTCTTCTTCCATCGCTGAGTAGACGAAATAGAGATTAGCAACCAGCTTGCGGTAAGAAGTTGGCTCTACTACTCCTTTTAAAAAACACTTGACAAAACCAACATTTTCTGCCATTGTGTGGGCTTTTTTCGTCCCTTCACGGAGTTTTGTTGCTAAATTACTGCTCATGCTAAATTTCTCAACTTTTATAGTCAACTACTACCAACAAAGTTTGCGAGTGTATTTAGTATTCCACCTAAATCGTTACAGTAGAACGATTTGATGAGAAAATTTGTTAAAAATTCTAAAGAAGGGGAGTCGGTAGGGGCGCACAGTTGTGCGCCCGTACAGGGGAGTCGGTTTGTAGGGACGGGTTTTGAGCGAAGATCGATTGCCCTCAGCATGATTCTTTTGCTAAACCCGCCCGTACGGGAGTCGGGAAAGGATTTAGGGTATAGGCTGTAGAGAGAATTAAGAATTATTTTTGACTTTTAACTTTTAACTTTTGACTTTCGCCATATGAATCATAGCGTTACTGCCGCATGGCTATACGAACATCTAGAAGATCCGCAAGTGGCGATCGCGGATTGTCGTTTTTCCCTTGCCGATCCGCAACTCGGACAACAACAGTATCAATCGAGTCACATCCCTGGTGCTTACTACCTAGATTTAAATCGGGATCTTTCCAGTCCAGTCGGTCAGCATGGCGGGAGGCATCCTTTACCAAACGTAACAGAGTTGGCAGTAAAGCTATCGGCGATGGGCATAACTTCCCAAACGACAGTGGTTGCTTACGATGATTCCCGATTGGCTTTTGCGGCGCGGCTGTGGTGGCTGCTACGCTATTTAGGACACGAACGAGTTGCCGTGTTAGATGGAGGGTTTCAAGGGTGGCTAGCGGCTGGTTATCCGGCGACGTCCGATGTTCCCATAGCAAAAGCTGGTGAGTTCATCCCCAAAATGCAATCAGGGCAAGTTGTGGACAGAGAAGCGGTAAAAGCACGCAAGAACTCGCCAGGAGTAGCATTAGTCGATGCGCGAGAAGGCGATCGCTATCGTGGCGAACGAGAACCGATAGATCCAGTTGCGGGTCATATCCCAGGCGCAGTCAATTATCCCTGGCAAGAGGTAACAGACGATCGCGGCTACCTCAAGCCTGTCACAGAACAACAGCAGCGCTGGAAGGATCTAGATTCATCATCAGAAATTATTGTCTACTGTGGTTCTGGCGTGACTGCTTGCGTCGATTTACTCTCGCTAGAATTGGCAGGAATTTCCATAGGTAAGCTTTATGCAGGCAGTTGGAGCGATTGGATTAGTTATTCTGAGGGAGTAGGGAGTAGGGAGTAGGAAAAGAGAGCTGAGGGGGCTGAGGGAGCTGAGGGAGAAAAATCATCAACTACCAATTACCCATTACCAATTCCCGATATCAAATGTATAATTCACGCTAAAAAATGAATTATCAAAACCAATATTTGGATCGGAGGAATTGCCAAAACTCACACCACTTTGAAAGCTGATTTGGCTTCCACGGGATACGGCATAAATTATGCTACCGAGAATTAGGTGGTAGGTATCATCGCGATCGCGTTGCGTGAAATTTGATAAAGCGAGTAGATATTCTAAACTGAGCTGGAGGCGAGGGCTGATATAGTAAGCTAGTTCTGTAGATAAAGAATTGATCGCGCGACTGCGGGTGTCTGGTTCGGCAAATCCTAGACGAAATTCATAGACTGAATTTAACCACAATTTATTTGTTATTTTATCTTGGCGCTGGAGGGCTAGACGTAGAGCGTGTTCGTTCAAAAAGCGATCGCCTGTCTTAGCATCAAATAAATATTGATTGTTCCAGCCAACTTCACCAAACATCCGTGGTGTAAGTTTTTGGCGTAAAATTGCCCTTAACCTTAATTTATTGTAATCAGCTCGGTCGTGTTCTCTATACCGAACTAAACCACCATCAATTGCCGTAAACAAACTTGTTTTCGATCCTAGCTTGGGCGCGATCGCAAAAGTTAAGTTAGTGGAAAATAATCCATCATCAATTGCATCAACTGCGGAAAAAATATTAGTTCCTTGGAAATAGCCAACCTGCCCTAGTAAATGTGCGATGGGTTCGTCAGGAGGAGACTGTAATTGTTGCTCTTGTAAACGCAGAACTCCTAGTTCTGGATCTCCTATTTGTTCGTTTTTGACTGAAGCGCGATCGCTTAATGTTGTTGCTGGTGATGGTGCTTTTTCATCCTTTAGAGGGGCAGCAATTATTGGATTTGAAGAAAAAAAAAGCAAATAGTGCTACTTGCCATACTTAAGATCAAGCTAGCTAGTACCGATCGATGAAAATCACAGCTAAGTGGGTCAATCCCGCCGTTGTTAGTTTTTGAGTTTCCACAGGTGAACTTCGCTTGTGTCAGTGGGAATTCACTCCGCTTAGGTTGTTGAATTGTAAATTTAAGTTTGAACACGGTAGAAACAAAAATTAATAATACACATAATTGCGATCGCAATTATTTATCTAGCTCTCAGTTAATCCTTAAGCTCCTAGATCGCACATCAAGATTAGTTGAAAAAAATATCAATCTATAACCGCAAAATTACGGGATTCATGAAATTAAGTTAAACTTTCAACTCAGAAAAAATACTCAATAGCAATTCATAGGCTAATCCTATAGCAATCATAAATGAATCGTGAAATCGATTGTCCGTGTAGAGACGTTACATGTAACGTCTCTACACGGAAACTTGGTGTAAAACTAACGGTTACCGTATAAATCCTGTTTTTATTTGCTTGCAATTTGGGCATTCTAAATAATTGTAGTACTTCGATACTTAACCGTTAACCATTAGATATTGACTACCAATTCCTAATTACATGTCTCACCGATTCATTCTTTTCATCTCAATTTTGCTATGGAGTGCTTCTGCACTACCAAAAGCAGCCCAAGCAGATACAGTTTTAACCCGCGCTGAAATTAAAAGCCTACGCAATCTCGTACAATTAATGCCTCAAAGCCAAACTGCTCGTCCAGCAAAGGTGGCTGATGGGATAGTTCCAGGAGATGCATTATCTACGGGTCGAGAGGCACTAGCAGAGCTACGTTTTAATGATGGCTCTTTAGCAAGAATTGGCGAACAAGCCCTATTTCAATTTTCTGCTCAAAATCGGAATTTAAAACTATCAAATGGTACTGCATTACTGCTGATTCCTCCCGGTCGAGGTACGACAGAAGTATGGACACCAAACGCAACAGCAGCAATTCGCGGTTCTGCATTGTTTATTCGTCATATTTCCAATAGTAAGACTACCGTAGTCGGCGCATTAACAAATAGCCAGATTGAAGTCGTTAATCAAAAAAACTCTCAGCGACAGGTATTGAAAGCAGGTCAATTAGCAGTCGTTGTTAAAGGTAAAATTACAGCGCTTTACAACTTCGATCTAAAAACATTTTATGAATCAAGCGACTTAGTAAGTGGATTGAATCTCAATAAAAAAAGCGTGACTGCCACTGATATTGCGATCGCCCAAGTACAAGCTGAAACGAGTGCCGCCGTTGCCGCGCAGTCACCGCTAACGGGTGAAGAAATCATTGTTAATCCTAGCTTTGTCCGTAGTTCAGACTCGCCGTCACCACCTTTATAGCACTACGCATATACATTAGGACACTGTTTGAAAGCAGCATCGACACAATCACGAAAACTATCAAATTCATTCCA
>NZ_RSCK01000064.1:0-36245 GCF_003991895.1 Chroococcidiopsis cubana SAG 39.79 | reverse complement strand
AAGGGGGACAAGGGGGACAAGGCAGAGGGGGGAGACAAGGCAGAGGGGGGAGACAAGGGGGACAAGGGAGACAAGGGGGACAAGGGGGACAAGGGGGAAAAACAACCAACTACCAACTACCCATTACCCATTACCCATTACCCATTACCAGAAGATCCAGTTGAAAGACTAGGAATTCTACACAGTTACCCTAATTGGATCATTGAATTGTGGTTGGAACAGTTGGGTTTGGTAGAAACAGAACAACTATGTGAATGGTTTAATCAACCGCCAGCGATCGATCTACGAGTTAATACTTTACAAACTTCTATCGAAGAAGTAGAAACGCAGTTGCAAGCAGCAGGGGTATCTGTAACTCGGCTTCCCCATCTACCCCAAGCTTTGAGGTTGACTGGAAGTATTGGTGCAATTCAGAATTTACCTGGATATAGTGCGGGATGGTGGACTGTCCAAGATAGTAGCGCTCAACTTGTGAGTCACGTACTCGATCCGCAAGCGGGGGAAGTTGTCATTGATGCTTGTGCTGCACCTGGAGGTAAGACAACTCACATAGCCGAATTGATGCAAGATCGTGGAACAATTTGGGCTTGCGATCGCACCACATCTCGTTTGAATAAGCTTAAAGTAAATGCCGAACGCCTACAATTGCGATCGATCAAAATTTGTCCCGGCGATAGCCGTTCTCTGACTCAATTTACGAATATAGCCGATCGCGTGTTGCTTGATGCTCCCTGTTCTGGATTGGGAACTTTGCACCGCCACGCCGATGCTCGTTGGCGACAAACACCCGCATCAGTGCAAGAACTTGCTAACCTACAAAAAGAACTACTCGATCGCACGGCTACCTGGGTGAAACCTGGTGGTATTCTTGTCTACGCCACTTGCACTCTTCATCCTTTAGAAAATGAAAGAGTAGTGGAATGGTTTTTATCAAGCCATTCCCAATGGCAAATCGATCCTCTTCCACCCAATTCTCCTGCAACTCCATTTTCCACTACCGCAGGTTGGCTAAAAGTATTTCCCCATCAGCATCAAATGGATGGCTTTTTTATGGTTCGATTGAAGAGAAGGGAGCAGTGACTAGTGGCTGGTGGCTAGTGACTGGAAAAGAGAAACAAGACTAACCAACTACTAATTACCAAAAATGACTAATAATTCTAATACCAAAAATTTAATGAAAATCTTGATCGGTGCTGCTTGGTTGGACGGCAAAATTCAACCGGAGGAAAGAAAATATCTTCAGCAAGTCGCTCAAGCAAAAAATTTGGCTGACGATCCAGAGATTCGACCTTTACTCAACGAACTCCGAACAGTACAGCCTACAGAATGTTATGAATGGATTCAAGCATATTTAGGCGATCGCCCTAGTGAAACAGCTTACCAAAGTTTGATTGAAGCTATTAGCGGCTTAATCTATAGTGATGGCGACGTTGCCGTAGAAGAAGCTCAATTGCTTAACAAAATAGAGTCTTCTCATTCAGAGGAAATAGAGCATCATTCCATGCACAATTCCGCAATTCACGCGATCCAAAATCTCTACCGTCGTTGGGTAGAGACTCAAAATTAGTCATTAGTCATTTGTTATGAGTGGCTAGTGGCTAGCGATCGGTGGTTAGTAGCTGAATTCTCGATCTAGTCACTCCTCACAGTCACTAATCGCTGATAACTAATAACTCTGTACAGACATTACATATAACGTCTCTACACTAACTTTTGACCTTTGACTTTTGACCTTTGACTTTTATTTTGGTTCGCCAACTCCGGGAGTTTCTTCTTTTTTCACTTCTGGGACTACGCTGGGACGCTCTTTATCTTCCCAACCTACAGGACGCTTGGAATTATACCAAGCAACTGAACCAATTGTCGCAGCAGCAATAAAACCAACTACATATACTAGAGTTGCAGAGATTGGAAAGTGGGGCTGATTTACTGCCGCATCTGCTGCTGCTTGCATTAATATCTGCATAGTCATAATTTCCTCAAATTGCTAATACTACTGTTTAGACCCTATACAAACAGAGTACCATTTCCATCCTCCCCAGGAAAGAAGCAGCAAACAGTGACCAGTGACCAGCGACCAGTGACCAGTTATCAACCACCAATTACCCATTACCTAACTAACCCAACAAACAAGCTACCGGAAACAAAATATATTCTAAGAAGAAGAGTTTCCAAATGAATTGATAGCAACTGGCGATCGCGCTTTTATCTTGTAAGTTTACTTGACGGCTGCGCCACCATAGCAAAGCTAAGAGTAATAAGTGGGTACTGATGAGAAAAGTTGAGTTGACTGAGGGAAGTCCTAGAATGCCTGCAATTATTATACCTATATAACATGTAGTTATTACCCAAAGTGCTAGGTTAAAAACTTTTTCTTTCCCTAAAGCAATGGTAAAAGTTGTAATGTGATATTGGCGATCGCCTTCCAAATCGGGAATGTCTTTAAAAATTGCGATCGCAAAGGTAAATACCAAAATAAATAAAGTTAACGTCCAAACCGAGCTAGGAATTCCTGAAACTCCTTGCCATAACCAGTTAAAATGCAAAAATAATCCTAAATTAACTATCGCTCCTCTAACAGAAAAAATGCATAAAGCTGCCCAAAAAGGAAACCTTTTCAATCGGATTGGTGGTAAAGAATAAGCTGTTCCAATTGCTAAACTTATTGCTACCATGCCAAATAAATACCATCCAGCAGCCCCAGCTAATACCAACGCCAAAATTCCCGTTATGGCTATCAAAATTTGACCTGTACGCTGTGAAAAATCACCAGATGCTATTGGTAAATGGGGTTTATTAATTTTGTCAATTTCAACATCTTCTAGTTGATTCAAGCCAACAATATAAATATTGCCGCACAGACAAGCAATCCACGCCAATAACAGTGGCTGTAGGGGCGGGTTTAGCCAATGAACCATGCGTTCGATGAGAGAACTATCGGCAAAACTCGCCCGTACATTAGTCGGGAGTTGGGAAAGAGCGATCTGCGCATCAAAGGCAATTAAATACATTCCTAAGACGCTCAAACTCGTACCGATAATGGTGTGGGGACGCGAGAACTTCCAAAAAGCGTAAAGCCACTCAGCCAAATTTAATCGCCTTACTTTCGGCGTTCTCTGCGTCTTGACGGTACGTTTCATTACTTAATCCCACACAACAAGCCAAATCGAATTAAACCACGCTGGTAGCCCCGCTGCATCAGCCCCAGAGACAGTGCTGCTTGAATTGTTTCCCACCCAGATAAAATTAAACCTAATATTGCCGTGGGATTAAGAGCGGAATCGATGACTACATCCCAAAACGGCGCTACGGCAGTTGACCAATCTGCGGTACGGATGCTGTTTAAATTAAGATTGCGGGCGATCGCTTCATATTCCGGTAAGGCGATCGTGTAAGGTAAGTGATACACCTGGTAAATCTCGTTCAGATGCTTTTGCTCGTCTGCTGTCAGAATACCTCCTGACTTAGCATCCGTAGGGCGATGACACCAAGTCACCATGACTAGCTTTCCCCCAGGTTGCAGCACGCGGTAGCACTCTTGCATGAACTTAACCTTATCGGGCATATGTTCGCCGCTTTCTAATGCCCAAACAAAGTCAAAGCTGTTATCCGCAAAAGGCATATTCTGAGCATTTGCAACTAAAAATTCGGCTTTTTGACTCAAACCCATCGCTTGAGCGTGTTGAGTCGCTCGATTCGCTTGAAATGGGCTAAGAGTAATTCCCGTGGCTTGGGCATTGTATTTTTGGGCAAGATACAGCGAACTACCACCTATACCGCAGCCGACATCGAGGATATGCTGTGCTTGCTCTACATCTGCCCATTGCAGCAGTTCTTCAATCAGATCGATTTGTGCTTGTCGCCGCTCTTTTCTCTGTTTTTCATCTGTGCCATAGTAGCCATGATGCATGTGTTCCCCCCACACCTGTTCCCACAAACTAGAGGAGGAATCGTAAAATTGCCCAATCCGCTCGTAAAGTGTCGCACTCATCACAACTCAGTATTAACGTAACCCGCAATTAGCCTACCATAAAGAATTCGGAATTCGGAATTCGGAATTCGGAATTAATTCCTCTTGCTAACTACCAAATAACAATTATCAATTACCAATTACCAAAAATAATGACTGTTCCTCGAACTATTTCTTTAGGATTTTTAGCGGTGATCGCTGTTGGAACGCTGCTGCTGATGATACCTTTTTCTTCTAGTAGCGGTGATTGGACTAACCCAATTGTGGCACTGTTTACGTCTACTTCTGCTGTTTGCGTCACTGGGCTATCTGTAGTAGATGTGGGAACTTATTTCTCATTTTTTGGACAGGTAATTTTGGTTGCTTTAGTGCAAATTGGTGGTTTGGGTTACATGACAGCTACCACTTTTTTATTAGTTTTGATTGGAGTGAAATTTGGGTTGCGCGATAAAGTGGCAATCCAACAAGCACTCGACCGAACGGGGTTATCTAATAGTGCCGATTTAATCCGTTCGATTATTGGCGTAACCCTGATTTTTGAAATTACAGGAATCTTTCTACTTTTACCAGTTTTCACACCTCAATATGGACTCGATCGCGCCCTTTGGTTAGCTATTTTTCATAGCGTAAACTCTTGGAACAATGCTGGTTTCAGTTTATTTAAAGATAGTTTTATCGGTTTTCAATCGTCAATTTTATTAAATTTAGTCGTCACAGGATTAATTATCTTTGGTGGTATTGGATACGGAGTCCTTTTTCAAATTTATATTTATTTGCGCGATCGCCTCCAACGCAAGTCAGAAAGAGTCGTATTTTCGCTAGATTTAAAAGTAGCAATTAGCACGAGTTTGATTTTATTGATTGCAGGTACGGTTGCTTTCTTTTTAATTGAGTCGAGAAATCCCAATACTTTCGGTAATCTCAGTTGGCAAAATAAAATATTAGCTGCTTGGTTTCAGTCTGTGACTCCCAGAACGGCTGGATTTAACACAATTGATATTGGCAAAATGACTAATGCTGGCTTATTTCTTACTATTGCTTTTATGTTTATTGGTGCAAGTCCAGGTGGTACGGGTGGAGGTATAAAAACGACAACTTTGCGCGTGTTAACTAGTTGTACCAAGGCAATTCTACAAGGGAAAGAGGACGTGCTACTCTACGAGCGTCAAATTCCACTTAACCTGATTTTAAAAGCTGTTGGCGTACTAGTTGGTTCGATCGCCACGGTAATACTAGCAACAATTTTGATATCCTTGACTGACCCGAACATAGATTTTATTCAAATCTTGTTTGAAGTCGTATCTGCTTTTGCTACTGTAGGACTTTCGACAGGAATCACCGCCAATGTCTCTGCTGCGGCTAAGTTAGTCTTAATCGCCACCATGTTTATCGGACGGGTAGGTATTTTGTTACTCATAGGAGCCGTACTAGGAGATCCTCGCCCTACTGCTATCCACTATCCCGAAGAAAATTTACTTGTAGGTTAAATCGCTACGAACGAGATATACCAAGAGATTTAAGCAAATATGCTGTTTTCGAGTGGTAAAGGTATATATTTGAGTTGGAACGATTTAGTAACTTTACTTCACATAAGAAGTAAGGTTGATTGAAGCAAAGGTATAAGCGTGTGAATCTGTCGTCTTTAGGTTTTTTTCGCAGTCTCCGCAAAGATAACCACCAGTTTGCGGTCATTGGCTTAGGACGGTTTGGGCGTGCTGTCTGCTCTACTCTACATCGGTTGGGTTATGAGGTATTAGCAACGGACATTGATGAGAAAAACGTCAATCAGGTCATGAGCGAACATATTGCAGCTCACGCCGTACAACTCGATTCTACTGACTCTGTAGCGTTAAAAGAAGCGGGAATTTACGAGTTTGATACGGTCATTGTTGCGATTGGTAACTATATACAAGAAAGTATTATTACGACGCTGAACTTGAAAGAAGGTGGCGTACCGCATATTGTGGCAAAAGCATCTTCAGGGGTTCATTGCAAATTGTTACATCGCGTTGGCGCGGATCACGTTGTCTTTCCTGAGTATGAAGCAGGATGCGAGTTAGCGCGATCGCTCACCAAACCAGCTATTCTCGATCGCTTCGACCTTGACCCAGATAATAGCATCGTTGAAGTCATCGTACCTGATGAATTTCATGGCAAAACAATCGGCGATCTACAAATTCGCAACCGCTATGGTTTAAACTTGCTAGCGGTGAGTCAAGATGGCAAATTTGAAATCAACCCCGATCCTAGAAAACGCTTAGAGAAGGGTTCTGCTATGGTTGTAATTGGTTGTAATAGGGATATTAATCGCTTGCCAATTTAACTTGGCTTGCATCTATAGATGTCATAATTTTTTTCATGCGATCGCCATTTCTGTGTCACTTTTTTGTCACATTCACTCATTAGCATGTTTGTAAGTAGACTCTATGTCTGCTCCTCACACCACACTTCAAGGTAACCCTTCCGCACCACGACGGGAGGGTTTTTTTTGGTTTTTATTTGTAGAGACGCGCGCTCGCTTTTTAGCGAGGATAACGCTGCATTAACTCCCGTACTTGTTCGGCGTGATAGGAACTACGGGTGAGAGGTGAAGAAACCACTTGTAGGAAACCCAAAGATTCACCATACTCCCGCCAAGCATCAAATTGTTCTGGAGCAATAAAACTATCTATTTTTAAATGCTTTTGGCTGGGTTGAAGATATTGTCCTAGCGTGAGGATATCGCAATTGACAGCCCGTAGATCTTGCATCACCTGGCGAATTTCCGTATCGGTTTCTCCCAGTCCTACCATCAGACCAGATTTGGTGTAGACAGAAGCAGCTAAAGTACGCGATCGCCTTAACAATTCTAAGGAGCGATCGTAGTCTCCTTGGGGACGTACTCGCCGATACAGGCGGGGAACGGTTTCTGTATTGTGATTTAAGACTTCTGGTTGCGCCTGTAAAATCGTCGCCAAAGCATCCCAATTCGCACATAAATCGGGAATCAAAACCTCAATCGTAGTTTGAGGCGATACCTCACGAATCGCTTGAATACAGCCAACGAACTGAGATGCACCCCCATCCAATAAATCGTCTCTATTTACGGAAGTGATCACGACATGATTGAGCCGCAGCCGCCGAACTGCTTCAGCTAGGCGTTGTGGTTCTGTGGGGTCTAGGGGTTTAGGTTTTTTCTCAAAATCAATATCGCAGTAAGGACAAGCACGGGTACAAGCTGGTCCCATAATCAAAAATGTTGCCGTACCTGCATTAAAACACTCGCCAATATTAGGACATGAGGCTTCTTCGCAGACAGTATTGAGGGCTAAATCCCGCAAAATGTCTTTAACTTTACCGACGCGCTGCCACTGCGGCGCTTTTACCCGTAACCACTCTGGCTTAACAGTCACAATTAACTTCAACTAAGGTTCCTAGTCTAGATTTTATCAAGTTAGGGAGTGGTAGTTGGTAGTTGGTAGTTGATAATTGGTAGTTGGTAGTTGGTCACTGACTTGCTAAACGTCTCTACTTCTTCGCTTGCGCCAGCGGGAAGTTGGTTCTAAGCAACTGGTTTGTTGCTCTTGGACTCGTCGTTGACAAATTATCTCTGCTGAATCGCACAACTGAGGATCGCGATAGGGAATTGCCGCACGAGTCTGTAAATGCTCTCGTTCTTCCTGAGACAGCGGGGGTAAGCCAGAATCATGCCAACTAGCTACAGTACCAGGCGATCGCCTACCTATGGGTGATGTGGAACCAATTTTTAACCCCGCTACTTGCAAAGCCGATCGCACGGATGCAGCGCAGGAATATGTTGCCAAAATTCCACTCTTATGCATACATCGAGCCACGTACCCTAAAAATTCCACCGTCCACAATTGAGGACAGGTAGGCGGAGAAAACGGGTCGAGAAAAATTGCGTCTGCCTGAAAACCAGATGCTTGTAATGTTTGAATCGTCTGCCTTGCATCGCCAAGTAGTAACTTTGCTTGCAGGCGATCGCTTGTAACTTGATGCGTTGTTGCAAGTTGGGTTAATTGGGGTAAAAGTGGCGACCAGTTATCGAGGAGATTGTGGGCGATCGCCGCTTGGGGTACTGTTGGATCTAACTCCAATCCTGCAACTTCTATTTCACAATTGGGATTCTCTTCCCAGATAGCTGCTAAAGCAGCAGCGGTATTGTAACCCAGTCCGTAACATACATCTAATAATCGTAAAGATTTTTGTTGCCGCGCCTTTTGCCGTAGCTGCGTCGGTTCCACAAACTTAAACTCAGCTTCCTGACGCGCCCCAAACTGGCTGTGATATGCTTCGCCAAATTCGGCTGAGAAAAACGTGTAAGAACCATCGGCTGTGATTTGGGGGGAGTAGGAGGAGTGGCTGGTGGCTAGTGGCTGGTGGCTAGAATTGCTCACTTGTCCTCCTTGTCTTCCTTATCTCCCTTGTCCCCCATACCCTAAATATCCAACTCTACCAAGTTGAGGCGAGAACCGTAGGTTTCGATGAATTCGCGTCGAGGGGCAACGCGATCGCCCATTAATACGGTAAAGATCCTGTCTGCTTCGGCTGCGTCTTCGATTTCTACTCGTTTGAGGGTGCGGGTTTCATTATTCATTGTGGTATCCCACAACTGTTGTGGCATCATTTCACCCAAACCTTTGAAGCGTTGAATCGTGTAGTTGGCATTGGCAGGAAATTCAGCAATTTTTTGATCTCTTTCGCGCTCGCTATAACAATAGTAATGATTGCGTCCCCTTTCTATTTTAAAAAGTGGCGGACAAGCAATATAGATAAAGCCTTGCTCGATCAGTTGTCGCTGATAGCGATAGAAGAATGTTAGCAACAAAGTTCTGATGTGCGCTCCATCCACGTCAGCATCTGTCATAATCACGATCTTGTGATAGCGCAATTGGGATGAATCGAATTCTTCTCCCTTTACGCCCAAGCCTAAAGCGGTGATTAATGCTTGGATCTCGGTATTCTTGTAGATTTTAGCATCGTCGGTTTTTTCAATATTGAGAATTTTACCGCGTAAAGGCAAGATCGCTTGGTTGCGGCGATCGCGTCCTTGTTTAGCACTCCCACCCGCTGAATCGCCTTCCACGATGAAGATTTCCGATTCGCCAGGATCTCTAGAACTGCAATCTGCTAGCTTTCCTGGTAGGGGCGAAGATTCTAATACTGATTTACGCCGCACTAATTCCCGTGCGTGGCGTGCGGCTTCAGCAGCTTTGAATGCTTGAATTGCTTTATCTAAGATCGAATCAGCAATGCTGGGGCGAAATTCTAAATATTCCGTCAGCACTTCCCCAACTAACGAGTCAACAATCCCCCGCACTTCCGTGTTGCCGAGTTTTGTCTTAGTTTGCCCTTCAAACTCTGGATCTGGGACTTTGACAGAAATCACGGCTGTCAACCCTTCACGGACGTGTTCGCCGCTGAGGTTGGGTTCGTTATCCTTGATTTTATTTCGCTTGCGGGCGATCGCATTGAGCGTCCGCGTCAAAACTGTTTTCAACCCTTCTAAATGCGTTCCGCCATCCACCGTGCGGATGTTGTTGGCAAAGCCTAACAAGTTATCGGTATAGGCATCCGTACACCACTGCAAAGCGACTTCAACTTGGACGTTGTTGCGTTCCCCTTGCACGAAAATAATTTCTTCGTGTAAGGCTTGCTTGTCGTTGTTAATGTAGCTGACGTACTCGCGAATCCCACCCTTGTATTCGTAAGTCTCAACTTTTGGTTCTTGGCTTTTGAGTAGTTCTAAACGGTGGTCGGTAAAGGTAATTCTTACCCCTGCATTTAGATACGCTAGCTCTCGCAGACGACCAGCCAGCGTGATATAGTCGAATTCCGTACCAACTGTAAAAATTTCTGCATCGGGTTTGAATCTAACTCCAGTTCCTGTCTTCGCTTCTTTAAATGACTTGGTTTGCAGTTCTCCCATCGGTACGCCCCGTTCGTAGCGTTGGGTATGTACCTTTTTATCCCGCCAAACTGTAACTTCTACCCATTCCGATAGCGCGTTGACAACAGAAATCCCAACTCCGTGCAAACCGCCAGAAACTTTGTAACCACCACCACCAAATTTACCTCCAGCATGTAATACTGTCATCACGGTTTCCAGTGCCGATTTCCCCGTCTGCGGATGGGTATCGGTGGGAATACCTCGACCGTCATCGACTACTTGTACTGAGCCGTCAGCGTTTAAGTCGATTTCTATGTGAGTACAATATCCTGCTAGAGCCTCATCAATGGAGTTGTCTACCACCTCGTATACTAAATGGTGGAGTCCCCTCGGTCCGGTGGTTCCAATATACATCCCTGGTCGTTTGCGGACGGGTTCCAGACCTTCCAAAACTTGAATTTGCTCGGCGCTGTAGCTGCTCGTCATGCAAGGGAGTCTCCGATAATGAGGTTAAATTAACCAATGATATCTAAAATAAGAAATCATACCAAAATTCTAACACAATAGGCTTAAAGACGGCTCTAGGGCATTCTAAAGAGCAATTTATCTAGGGGATGTACCAAACTGATATTTCGCATAGATTTGGCTTGATTACAATCTGTGGAGCAACCGCCACGGGTAAATCAGGGTTGGCAATAACTATCGCTCAAAGACTTAATTCTGTCATTATCAGTGCCGATTCGCGTCAAGTTTATCGCGAATTTAATCTTGGCACGGCTAAACCTACTCCTAGCCAGCAACAACTCATACCTCACTATTTAATTGACATTTGCGATCCCACTGAAACTTTTACCGTGGCGGAGTATCAGGAACAAGCACAGGGATTAATCGAAAAATGGAGGGGTGTAGAGACGTTGCATGCAACGTCTCTACACCTATTCCCTCTCCTAGTAGGAGGGACTGGGTTGTACATCCGTTCTATCGTGCGGGGAATGAAGATTCCTAGAGTAGCACCACAGCCAAAATTGCGATCGCAACTTCTATCTTTGGGTCAAAAGCAGCTTTATGCAATGTTACAGCAAGTCGATCCGGTAGCTGCAACTAAAATTCATCCCAACGATCCAACCAGAACTGTTAGAGCATTGGAAGTATTCTACGTTACTAGTCGTCCAATCTCAACACAACAGGGAGAAGATCCCCCCTGTTATCCAATTTTACAAATTGGTTTGGACTGTGAATCGAATGCCCTGACTCAGCGAATTTCTCAGCGTACAGAACAAATGGTGGCTGATGGTTTGGTGGCTGAAGTTGAGTATTTGTGTCAAAAATACCGCATGGATTTACCTTTACTCAATACGCTAGGATATCAAGAGTTCAAGCAATATTTAGCTGGAGATATCTCCCTAGAGGAAGCAAAAGAATTAACTGTATTGCATACGCGACAATTTGCTAAACGACAGCGAACTTGGTTTCGAGCATATCCTCAAATTGAATGGTTTAATGCTGACAGTCCCGATTTAGTAGAACGAGTGTGGCAGCGAATTCAGGATTTTATGGCTCAACTAAATCTGAAAAAAACACGCGATTCTAAAATGTGAAAACACGCCGCTTTGCTTTTTTTGTCTTAGCAATTACCAGCGTTATCCTCGGAGGATGGATTTGTTCTCCTGTTACTATTATACCTCCTGCTAATCTCATTAATCCAGTTAGTATTTATCTCGTTGATTATGGCTTTCACGGAAGATTAGTTCTACCTATTAATCGCGATAAATGTCTGGAATATGCCTATGGTGACTGGAGATATTTTGCTTTAAATCAACAAGATTGGTTGACCGGAGCAGCAGCATTATTTTTACCAACTCAAGGAGCTTTAGGACGCAAGTTAAAAAACTGCGATCGCTTCGATTTATTAGCTACTCAAAAAGATAGTTCTTTGCTGAGCATTACTGTAGAAAAAGCAAAAGTCGATCGCTTGCTAAAGGTCTTAAATTCATATTTCGATCGCCCCGCTACTCTGCAAATAAAAAATTCTCACACGGGAATGACCCTAGTTCCCTACGATCGCACTTATACCGTAATACACAATAGCAATCACGAACTAGTTCGCTGGCTGCAAGATTTAGGCTGTCGCGTTGAAGGTTTTGTCTTATGGGCAAACTTTCAAATCAGTGACCAGTGACCAGTGACCAGTTACCAGTTACCAGTGACTGTTGAGCAACAACTAACAACCAACAACAAATGACTAATGACAAATGACCAATGACTAATGACCAATGACTGATTTACATTTATTACAAGATTTTAATCAAACTACCTATTTCTGTTGCAGTTTGTAACTGATTTTGTATACCGAAACACTATTCCTTTAGACTGATGGGAATTGAAAGTTTTGGATATACATATATGCAGATACAAAATTTAAACTTTTCAGACGCGATCGCTTTTATATCTGCCATTGCCTGTATTGCTGGTCTGCTATTGCTTTCAGGAGCTAATTCAGCAGAGGTAAACGAACTAGAAGAAGCAGAGCAAAATCTATTGCAGATGAGCTTTACTTACTGGTTGCTTTACTGCATCTGTTTGGGATTGCAAAAAATTACCTTACCAGATTGGGAAGTTTTGTTAATGAGTTTAAAACTCACTGCGGCTTTGTCCTACTTTCTTACCTTTGCTTGTATTCTTTGTCTACCCCTACATCGATTTGCCGTGCGACAAGTAGAAGAGTAAATCAGTTGACAGTTAACAGTTAACAGTTAACTGTCAACCCACTACCCACTACCCATTACCAACTACCACTCACGATTTCAAAACATTCGTCACTGCTGTTACTAATTCATCCTGGCTGAGAGTTGTCAGGATGAATACTTCTTGTACAGTCTTGCCTTGGCGTGCTATGAGTTTAAATCCACCACGAATCGGCACGGAAATACGAAGTTGCATTTTGGGAGAGTGACCTTTTACCCGTCCAATGACTCCAGGGGTAATTGTTTGAATTCCATCAATGCGAGTCAGGCGTTCTAACACTGGAATTAAGCCTGAGATGTGGGTTGAGTGATTCCAGACCAGCCTGCCGTTGGCATTACTCATAATTAGGTTAATAAGTTTTAATATTTCATTTTAATATTTAATCATTAATTGTCCTAAGCTGCTTCCAGAGGAGCCATAGTTAAGCCAGCACGCCGAAGTTGCTGATGATAGAGTTCTGCTTGTTCTTGCGGTCCCACCCAAACGATCGCCTGACCTTCGTAGTGAACTTGATTGGTTAATTCCCAAGCGCGATCGCCCGTCATACCTGGTATATACTTCATCAAACACTCAGCTACATGCTGAAACGTATTGAAATCGTCATCCAACACGATTACCTTGTAATTAGGATATAGCTTGCTGACGACTTTAGACGATTTCTCAGGTGCGATCGTCGGTGCTGTTGCCATCCCGTAAACTGTTGTAGAAACTACCCTGTTCATAGCACGACAGACAGAACTTCACAAAAATACATTCTCTCAAGATAACAAGGAATGGTTGGTTGTTGGTAATGGGTAATTGGTGAGCGACTATCTTTTCATATCTAGTCACCAGCCACTAGTCACTAGTCACTAGTCACTGATAACTGACAACTGTTCACCGCCAATCATCCCAATCTAGATTGAAAATGGATGTATGTGGGAAGGCTGTAGGATTATTGTTTTGTTGGAGGCGATATTGCAGTTGTTCGAGTAGGGGTTCTCGTCTGGGTAAGTCGTCTACGAGTTGATAAGGGGCGATCGCTTTTTCTAAGCTAAAAGCAGCGGTAGTTCCGGCGGCTGCGCCTACAGACCATTCAAAGGAATGCACCCGATAAGCAGCAGAGGCGATATGACTGGTAGCAATACTTTTTCCAGCTACGAGTAAATTCTCGATCTTTTGAGGAATCATCGCCCGTAAGGGAATTTGGAAGGGATAGGCTTCACCCGCACCTTGGCGTTCCCCTTCTCGTTCGGTGTTTCCTGGAAGTTCGGGGGGACTTTTGGTCATGCAAGGATGAAAGTCGATCGCATAGTGACCGATCCCTACTGAGTCGGGAAAGATTGTGGAACGAGTCCGTCGGGCAATTTGTTCGGGTGGCTTAGTACTGGCGATCGCATTGATGGTTTCCAGTCCTGCCAAAGCGATTTTTAAACGGCGATACATCTGGGGGGATAAGGTTTGACGGTAGTAATCGTCATTGTAGTTGCGGCGAGAAATATCGATTTCCCAAACGGTAAAGCCTTCTGGCTGTCCCCAACTCGGTCTACCAATAATCCGTCGTCCTTCCCGCATATAAGGATACTTAGACAAGCCGTGTACCGTTCCCATCGGCGAATCTAGTCCAGATAAATAGCGATTGTTTGGTTGGGGTTGTTTCACCCCGTCCCCCAGTTGCGAATCGGTTGTACCCGTCACCAACCAGTAAAAATAACCGATCGCGTGTTCTTCCGCTTTACGCAAGCTTTCTGTTCTCAGTCCTCCTAACCAATTTCCAGGTAGGAGTTGACCGTTTGCCTGCAACTGAGCGCGAGTATAGATTAAATTATCGGCAGCAGTGCCAGGACGGTAATCGTTGCCCCACGTCCAATTCTGCATGGAAATATCATCTGGTACGGGAGCTTCAAAATTAATGCCCCCGAATGACATGGGTTCGCCGTCTTTCGGACTCCAAATTCGACGGTAGGTAAATACTAAAGGAAAGCTTGCTAAACGGGGCAGTTCGTAACTATAATAAGCGGAATACTGAGAGTAAAATGGAGGAATGTTGTGACCTATAGGGTCTTTAGTCGCCTCCATCGCAAAAGTATAAGTAAAGCCTTGAGTACAGTAGGGATCGTTAGTCGTACTAGAGGCAGAAGGTTCTAAATAAGAACGGGCATCAATCCCCAGACGATAAGGGACATCTGCCAAAGCAATTAATTCTCCCGTCTCCGTTGCATCCACCACATACCACTTAGATACTCCCTCACTCCTCACCCCTCGCTCCTCGCTCCTTTCCAAAGGTACAAACCGCAAAATTTCCTTATTCAACCGAGCTGAATTTTCGTAGCGATAGGAGTCTTCAATTGTTTGAGATAGAGGTAGGGTATTGAGAGGTGGCACGCCAGCAGCAGGACGATGTTGAATTGCGATCGCGCCTTGAATAGCTTGTTGCGATCCAGCGCGGCTAATTTCCAGTTCCTTCACCACAGTGGCAGGAAACCATTTCAGCTGACCGCGACCCTTTTTTGCCGCATCCTGCAACATATCATAAAGAATTTCGTGACCGTCGTGAGGCAGGAAGCAAGAATCGCTCACCCAGCAATCACCAGGGTTTAAATTGCCATTATATTTATCAGCAATGCGTTTTCTTAGTTCTAAATAACCACGAGAGAAAAACAACTGCAACCGTTGAGTTCTGCGTTCGTCCAAGGCAGAAGTTCCCTGAGTCGAAATTTGTCCTCCCATCCAATCGGTAATTTCAGTCATGCAGACAGTCCGTCCTGCTAGCAATCCCTCGTATGCAGTGGCGACACCTGCAAGTCCTGCACCCGTAACGAGAATTTCGCATTCTACCGTTTGGTTGGGGGTTTTAGGTGGTGCGGAGAGGACGGAAAAAGGGATGAGGGGTGGAGTAAAGGAGGCTAAAACAAGACTGATAAAAGCCGCTAAGCGTCTGCGCTGCATAAGTTTGGAGTTGGCTTGCTACCAAAAGCTAACTGGCTTATCGACGTTAGCACTGCACGGCTGAGGTGACAAGTTTTTTGTAAGTGAAAGTAAACTAGGTAGCGATCGCTCAGCTAACAATTAAAGTACTACGATACATTTCTAGCGACTGTGCCAGCTTGTTGCAATAGTTCGCGCACTTGAGTATCAGTAGTTTGGGGAAACTCAGCGTACCAAGAACCAACACTGTAAAAAGGTGCGGGCGTTTCTACACAGACAATTTCATCGACTTGAGTGGCTAATTCTTGCTGAGTTTCAGGAGAAGCAACTGGCACGGCGATGACAATTGCCGCAGGTTGCTGTAATTGTATTGCTTTCACAGCTGCCCGCATGGTTGCTCCTGTTGCCAGACCATCATCTACTAAAATGACCGTGCGATCGCGCAGTTGGGGAAAAGGAAGATTTTGCCGATAGAGCCGTTCCCGTCGCTCTAATTCCTGTTGCTGTCTGGCTGTAACGCGATCGATTTCTGCTTCAGATAAGTGCAACGCTTCAATAATATCGTAGTTCAGCACTCTCACACCACCAGAGGCGATCGCCCCCATTGCCAATTCTTCTTGCCCGGGGACACCCAGCTTACGTACCAAAAACACATCTAAGGGTGCGTGTAATGCTTGTGCTACCTCGAAGGCGACTGGTACACCACCTCTAGGCAATCCTAGTACTAATACATCGCTACGGTTAGCATAGGCTAGCAATCGATCGGCTAGGGCTTGACCTGCTGTAGTTCGATTTTGGAATAACATAGCATTCTCCTGTCCTGAAGCTGCATATTTATTAGCTTAGGAGTTATTTATTTCTATTTGCGGCTCCAAGATTTACCATTCGCTTTTGCGTTCTGTATTTGCTGTCTACTCTAGCTACAAGTCGAGCGCGATGAACCTTCTTTTATTACATTTTTACCGTAAAAGACTGAAAGTGCTTCTGTCTTTAACCAAAAGTATGAGTTTTTTTGTCTTCACACAACAACTGATTCTATCTGTTTTAAGGCGAGCTTTCAGAAGAATATTCAGCCCAACATAAAAGTGTAGAGAAGAAATCTAGCTCTGATTTTACTCTACTCCTTGAATATCTGCTTCATCTAATAAGACTGTCGTTTCAAAACCTATTCTGCCCATTTCTGGCGGGGTTCCCATATCCATTTCAACAGTATAAGACCAGCTTCCAGCAGTAGGTTTATATTGCTTGATTTTACCACTACCACCGATAAATCGAACTACGCGCTCGCGACTGAATTTTGGTAGCGAATGATGCTCTACCCAAAGTTTACTTTTCATATTCTTTCCTAAGATTTTGATTATTCAATTGGACGGCGATCGTGAATTCATAGCAGAGCTTATCGAATTGCTAGGTTTGTCCTCTGAGCTTGAGCTGTAGAAATTAATTGCCAACCTGCTTTATGTAATTTTTGATAAGTTGCCCATCCTTTTGAGCCGCCATCTATTTTGTAGTCGGGAACAGAATATTCAGGACAACTCGTATAAGGTTGCCAAGGTTTATCTGGCGATCGCCGTAGATATAAAATCTTTTCGCTTTCAGCACCTAAGCAAGGAAACCAACACATTTGACCAGCCATTCTTCTAACCTCCTGACTGATAAAAATCTCTATTCTGTAACTCTTACAACTAAAGTTTTGACAAATTTGTAAAAAATTGAGCAAAAAATTTAGTAGTTACTCTGACGAAACTGATATATTTAGTTCTAATTCAAATGAAGCTAATCTCAATCTATCTCTAGTTCAAAAATCTCAACACAAGAACGTAGCCAAAAGGATGAATTTTATGCTTTAGCAACACGTTCGATCGATAACAATTATTAGTATTTGTAAACTTTACTCAATAATTAAGTTCTATCCAAACTGCATGAAGTCAGTTAACTAGATCGGCGATCGCATAATTTGATTTTATAGTTATACTGCCAAGTTTAAAAAGTTTGATGTATTTATCCTTCTCTTTTAACATGCAAATTTAATCCTCTAGAAAGAGTACAGTCGGAGTGAAATACTGTAAAATGCAGTACGATTAGTTACGAACAACTAATGGTAGCAAAGTTGATAAAAACGATAGGGAATGGATTTATTAATACAATTGGCTGGTACGGGGATAATTATTTTAACTCTTTTAGACATTTATCTAACTGTACTTTTTCATCGCCTCGGTAGTAGTGTTGTTAGTATGCCTTTGAACCGAGGAATATGGTGTTTTTTGCGCCTAGTAACGCAAGTCATTCCTAGCAAAAGCGATCGCCTACTTGCTCATAGTGGTTCTATTATGATAGTTGCTATTTTAGCAGTGTGGGCGGCTTCACTTATGAGTGGATTTGCTTTAATTATTTTCCCCGAATTAGGTTCGGCAATTCAAGCTAGTGAAGGAAAAACGCCCACTGATTTTATTACTGCACTCTACTATAGCGGCTTTTCTTTCACTACTTTAGGAACAGGCGATCTAGTTCCAAAAACAGCTACTTATCGATTACTAACTTTATTAGAAGCAGCACTGGGATTTTCTAGTTTTACAATTACAATTACCTACTTACTCTCAGTCTATAATGCTTTAATTACCCGCAATACATTTGCTCTCAGCTTATACCATCGCACCGATGGCACGGGGGATGCAGCAGAGTTATTAGCAAGACTGGGAGCTAGTGGCGAACTCAGTGGGATTCAGCAGGATCTTTCTAATATGGCGAGAGATTTGATTGAGTTACTAGAGCTACAACATTCCTATCCAGTACTGATTTATTTCCGCTTTCGCGAAACATATTATACTCTACCGCGAGTCATACTCTTAGCAATAGACACGGCAAGCCTGATTAAAAGCGCATTAAATGCTGAAAAATATCGTTCTCTATTACACTCTACAGCAGTAGCAGAATTGTGGGGTGGCAGTACGCATATTCTCTCCGAGCTATCTCAATCGATTCTACCCAAACACCGGATAAAATGCGCTCGCCAAATGGAACTAGTCTGGCGAAAAAGATATTATGATGCAGTGGAAAGATTGAGTGCTGAGGGTATAGAAACAGCAACAGATCGAGAAGCAGGTGCAGAATTATACGTTGCTTTGCGGCGGAAATGGCAACCCCTTTTAACAACCCTCAGCAATTATTTAGCAGTAGACTTATAACGTGCTACCTAAAATATTCCGATCAGTATGGGAATAGTAAATAGAACTAATAGCACTACCAGAATGAAAGGGATTAAGTTAACATTATGCGGTTTGTGTGGTTCTATAATTAGATTTTCATCTTCTTCAAATCGAGCTAGACGAATTGCATCAGAAATTTCTTTGGCATCTTTGACGTGATGTAATGCTTTTTTTTCGCCATTCGGATATTCAAAAATAAAATAAGTTGGAACCTTAATCCAGTCACCTGTAATATCAGGTGCATCTACAGCAATTTGTTTAGCTTTGTCCACCAAAGTCTGTGGCTCTTTAGCAATGCGATCGCCTGGATTAACAGTTAAAATTGCGCTCTCGAATGGCTGGTATATCTTAGCTGTGTTTGTCTGAGATTTTTTTAATGTTTTTTGACCGGATTTTTTCAAGTTGAAGCCAACCATAAAATTCTCCTCTCAAGTGAAGGAATTATTTTAATTTCAGTTGTTCGTCAAGATTGAGGAGTATTCAAATCAGTTATCTGTACTTCGTATCGCTTTGCTAGTAAATGTTTTTTTTCAAACAAGGATGATACCTTACCAAGCTATAGCCAAACTAAAGTTCTAGCCAAACTAAAGTTCTAGCCAAACTAAATTGTTACCCCACAAACTTGAGTTTTTCCTAAAGCGAGGCGTTTGAATGAAAAGACTGTTTCAAATTTATTACCAATATTATAAAAAATTGCTAGCTAAACTATATGTTTTCAAACAAAGAATTTATGAATATTGAAGAAACTTTAGATTCGCCACCTGCCACTAACTCTTACGCAGGCAGCCAAGCACAGAAAAGCGATCGCCCCACCAATGGCTCCTACAGAAGGGATAACGCTTTGCTCTGGGGGAAGGAGCAATCCTGATAGACTTTCTGCCCCAGCTATACCACCAAAGTACATTCCTACGCCAATTCCAGCTTGATGCGGTGCTACTAACATCAGGACAAAAGGAATTGCACCATTCAGTACAAGATTAAAAGTAACTAGTAACCCGAGGATGGCAAGAATCAAAGTCAACCAACTGGGAATAAATACTGCAATTTGTAACAAGATAGCAGTCGCGATCGCACCTATACATATAGCACGTCGATTATCTAGCCGCAGCGTCCAATCAGCAGTTGGCGGAGCTGCAAGTGCCAGCATAATCCCCACTCCTACCATCAACCAGTCCACGTTATTAATTTCTAGTCGTAGCATCAGCATTTTGGACAAAGTAACTGTCAAAAACTGCGTTCCCCAAGCGATCGCCATCCCACTTAAAAAAATTAAACTTAAAGCGCTTTTGAGTGGTGGATTGTCTGTGCTTTTGTGTTCTATTGCTGCTCTAACGGTTAAATTTGCCCTTGCCAACGTTTCTGGCAAATTGACATATCTTAAAATAGCTGCCGCACCTAGCAATGAAAACGAACCAATCGCAAAAGCAAAAATAGTATCTAAATTTAACACTAAATTGTGAGCAACTGGTCTAAAAGCTGTCAATAATCCGGCTACGAGAACTAACAAACTATTAGCTAGCACTAATCCCTCTAGAGGGGCATAATTTCTTAGTAAAGATATTGCTGGGCTGTGAAATATTATCATTGCCAGAGTCCAAGCTACCGATACCACGATTGACACCCAACGAAATTCACCTACACCCTTGCCGAAAACAACCACAGTCGGAATTGCTATAAATAGAGTTGATGCCAAAACGATCCCTGCTGCTATGAGCGGAAAACGGCTACCAAACTGCTGTTTATCGCGATCGGATAAGCCTCCCATCAAAGGTTCTAGTACCACTGCCAATCCATTTCCAACCACAAGTAGAGCAGAACTAACAGGGGCGGGAAAGTAAGATTCTTCCAGCAATTTAGGCAAATACACGCTATAAATCAACCAAGTTAGTGCGATCGCCCCTTGCAATCCTGCCAATCCCCATACTTGCAACCACAATACTGATACGGATAGATCTTCCTCCTGTTTTTCCATGCTCTATATCCTTTGTGTCTCAGTCGTTAGATAAAATTCAAGAACCTAAAATTTAACAACCTGCAATATTTAAAGACACAAACTCACCAAAGCTTTTTCCGGCTAGATGCACTATTTTATGTAAAAAATTTGGCAACGCTCAAGGTTTTGATGCTCAATTGTTAAAGTCGATCTATCAACGAGGCTATTTCTATTGTGGGCGATCGCGATTTTATTCTTTAGCTGTACCGTCATCCCTCTTTTCTCCCGTGGCTATAAAAAGTATTTCATTTAATGAATGAGTTAAATATTTTTCCAAAAAATAACTTTTCAGAAGACTAAAAAGTAATCAATCGACTCATATTACTCAAATTATTGAGCCAAAAATTGAAATTATTATGATTTACTTTAAATCCAATCGTCCGTTTATATCTCAGAATATAAAACTCACCAATTACCAACTACCAATTACCAACTACCAATTACCAACTACCAACTCATTGCTATCGCGGTAGCAATTGGTCTATTCTAGTAAAAGTGTTAAGTTTACGAAATTTTACATACTGCTCCCTGTGCGCTCATGCAATGTATAGTTAACCGCCGCGCTCAATTTTCCGCCAGCCATCGCTATTGGTTGCCAGAGCTGAGCGAAACAGAGAACCAGCAACAATTTGGCTTATGTTCCCGCTTTCCAGGTCACGGACACAACTACGTCTTATTTGTTTCTCTTCTCGGAGAGTTAGATGAATATGGCATGGTTTTAAACCTGTCTGATGTCAAGCACGTAATTAAGCGAGAAGTGACTAGCCAGCTAGATTTTTCCTATCTCAATGACGTTTGGCAAGAATTTCAGCAAACATTGCCAACAACGGAAAATATCGCCCGCGTCATCTGGCAAAAGCTTGCCTCACACTTACCGATAGTCAAAATTCAGTTATTTGAACATCCTCAACTTTGGGCAGAATATCAAGGAAATGGCATGGAAGCATACTTAACTATTAGCACTCATTTTAGCGCCGCTCATCGGTTAGCTCATCCCGATCTCAACCAACAAGAGAATACAGAAATTTACGGAAAATGCGCTCGTCCAAACGGTCACGGTCACAATTACCACTTAGAAGTGACTGTAAAGGGGGAAATTCACCCTCGTACGGGCATGATTGTAGATTTGAGTGCATTGAACCAAGCGATCGAAGACTTGGTTATTGAACCACTCGACCATACTTTTCTCAACAAAGATATTGCCTACTTTGCCAAAGTCGTGCCTACGGCAGAAAATATCGCCGTATATATCTCAAATGTGCTGCAACAGCCAGTGCGAGAGTTAGGCGCAGAACTACACAAGGTCAAGTTGATTGAAAGTCCAAATAATTCTTGCGAAGTCTACTGTACTCCAGCTGATTCAATCAAGAGCGCAACTAGAGAACCAGCGTTAGCCCAAGTTTAAGTCGTAGAAGTAGAAATGGTAGCGATCGCGCTCGATCTAAATCAAAGCATCTCGATCGCTATCTATCTTGACAATCGCTTGCTAACCGTTTACTGCTTCCAAGCTTGTGGTTGCTGAAAGGCATAGATGTCTGCAATGACTCGAACCCAACCATCAGCGACCGAGGCAAGGATGCGATCGCCTTTTTCTTTTGTCGCTACGGTCGGATCGCCTAAAATTCCTGTCTGCGTCAGATCGCGGGTTGCCCAAGCAAAAGGTAATTTCCCTTCCATTGAAAGCAGACTATCTTCAGGTAAGCCGTGAGGGTATTCTGTCACAGCCGCTTCCATTTTGACTTGTTCTGGTAAAATCGACAGCATCACACTAGTTTCAGCATCACCGGCATGAATCCCAAACTCTTTCTCGCGATCGGAAAGTAACTCTCCGGCAATGTGGGGAACTCGCCAAGTAAAGAGGGGAAATACGAGAAAATCTGCATATTTGACGTGCAAATCCCGTGCGGCAATTTCCATAATTTGGGGTTGTCCGCCGTGAGAATTCATCAACACGAATTTGCGAAATCCGGCACGGTAAATACTTTCAGCAACTTCAATTAAAGTCGCAAGTAAAGTTGACGCACTTAGGGTAATCGTGCCAGGAAAATGCCAATGTTCGTTCGATTTACCGTAGTACAAGGGTGGTAGGGCATAAGCGGGAATGCGATCGCTTAATTGGGACAATGCCTTGCCTAAAACTGCCGTACCAATTGCAGCGTCCACAATTAACGGTAAATGGGGACCGTGTTGTTCGATCGCCCCTACAGGTTGAATGATGACGACATTTTCTTTATCCGGCATCTTTTGAATGTCAGCCCAAGAAAGATAGGGAAAAAATCGATTCGGGGAAATGTAGCCGTGCATCAGTTATCAGTGAAGAAAGGGTGTGGGGTGTGGGGTGTGATGAACAGGTTGTAGGGTATGGGGTGTGGGGTGTGGGGAATTGGTAGTTGGTAGTTGGTAATTTTTTCTCCCTCAGCTCCCTGGGCTCCCTCAGCTTCCTCAGCTCTCTTTCTCCTGGTCACTGCTCTCTGCTCCCAGCTCGTCCCTGCTCCCTCATCAGTACATCTTCTGCTAAAGCGACTGCACCCCAAAGTGGCGCTTTATCTCCCAAGGCGGCGGGGACGATCTCGAAGTGGACTTCGGGTAATGCTGTGGCTCGCGCTATGTGGTGGATAGCATTCCAAAAGCGATCGCCTGCTTTGGTGACGCTACCACCTAAAATAAACCGTTGGGGATTGATGAGGTTGGCGACGTTGCCAATCGCTACTCCCAAAGCCCAACCAGCTGTTTCTAATGCCTCGATCGCAATTTTATCTCCTTGGGTAGCGGCTTGACTGACCATCAGTCCCGTTATCTCATCTAGGTTATCGTGACAAAGCGATCGCAACAGCTTCCCTTTATCTGGATGTAAATTTAACCGATCCTTGGTCTGTTGGGCGATGTAGGGACCAGAAGCCAGTCGTTCTAAGCATCCACGCTTACCGCACAAACAAACAGGACCAGTCGGATCGACGACTACATGTCCGATCTCCCCTGCCATTCCTTCTATTCCCCGCCAAGGGCGATCGTTGAGAATCCAGCCTCCACCTACACCCGTGCTGACAGTAATATAGAGCAAACTGTTATAACCCATCCCCGCACCATAGCGATGTTCGCCCAAAGCTGCAACATTAGCATCGTTGTCCACACTGGCAGGAGCGCCAAATTCTCGCTCTAGGATCTCCTGTAAAGGTATATTCTCCCATCCGCTGACGTGGTGCGACAGTCTGACTTTACCGCTTGTAGCATCCACAGGTCCACCAAAGCTGACACCGATTGCCCTTGGTTCTCTACCTGCTAACAGTTCCCGTGCCAGACTCAACATTATCTCTAGATCGGATTGAGCATGAGGATTTGGCGGTGAAAAAACCCTTTTGTCACTCAACTGGTGTTTTTCTCCTGAAGCTACCACCGCCGCCGCGTGTTTAGTTCCACCAAAATCTAGCGCCAGAATTAGATTCATTGAGTGGTAATTGGTAATTGGTAGTTGGTGAATTCTTCTCTGTCCCTCTGCTTCCTTGTCCCCCTTGTCTCCCTTGTCTCCCTTGTCCTCCCTACTCCTTGCTCCCAGCTCGTCCCTGCTCCCTCTTCAGCGTTTCAATCTCAGCGGAACCGTCATCTTTGAGCCAAGCAATTTGTTGGATGCGGCGCTGGCGGGCGTAGGTGCGGATTTCCTCTGGTTGGCGATCGCCTAAGTCCATTTCGACTCGCAACCCAGGAGTACAGCGTAACTTTTCTGCATAGGCGAAAGCAGCCGCGTAAGTTGCTGGCGATCGGGCGACAACCAGCCAATCGCTTGCGGGTGTGGCTTGCGGTAGGCGATCGGCAGACAGCAAGGCTTGTTGTAAATCTTCCGTGTTGAGGACAAAGCCAATCCCAGGAACCGTTTTGCCTTGAGGATGATACAGTCCTAAAAGTTGGTCGTAACGACCTCCTTGTCCTAAAATTTGCGGTTGAGCTGTTGTATCGCCAATAACTGCATTACCGATGACTTCAAACACGATCCCCGTGTAATAGTCAAAGGTGCGAATCATGCTCAAGTCTAAAATGATTGGAAAGCTTTGCGAGTTTTGGTTTGAGTCTGCACTAAAGCATCGATCCAAAATCTCAACTAGCGATTTGAGTCGGTGTAAAGCTGCTTGTTGTGGTGCGTCTAAACTTAATTTTGTGACTTTTTGCAATACATCTGCGGGATGTCCGCGCAAATCGAGCATCATTAAAGCTCTAGCTCGTAGATCTTCGCTTAAAGGTAGAGTTTCGAGCGTGACGCGATCGAGGTGAGCGATCGCCTGTCGAACGCGATCGCGCCCAGATGCGGGGAAAGAAGCCAATAGTGATTGGGTAATTTCCGCTTCGCCCAGAATCAGCTGCCAGTTGTGTAAGCCCAATTCATTCAAGCACTCAGCCAGCAGTAATAACACCTCAGCATCAGCCAGCAATCCTTCGCTACCCAGCAACTCCACCCCAGTTTGATAAAACTCCAACTGGCGGTTGTGACTGCTATCGGGCGTGCGACAAAAGACGTTAGCGTTGTAGTAGAGGCGTTGCGGAAAGGTCGCTCCTGCCATCCGAGTTACAGCAGTGCGAGCGATCGAGGCTGTCAATTCTGGACGCAACCCCAATTCTTCCTCGCGATCCTGAACTTGGATCACCGTCGATCGCTGAATTGCTCCTCCAGCCATCAGCGTATCTAACCGTTCGAGAGTTGAAGTAATGATGCGGTGATAGCCCCAACGATGAAATACCTGCTGCAACCGTTCTTCGACCCAGTGTTTCTGAGCCACATCTAAGGGTAATAAATCTCTTGCTCCCGCAGGTGATTGGTAGACCATTGATTTTTGTTTATTTTTTCTTGCCTCCAAATAGACCGCCAAACATTCCCCCACTTCCAGATGGCTCTGATGGTTTTTTCGACGCAGTTTTAGATGCAGTTTTATCAGAAGTGGCTGTTTGAGTGCCAGCTTTACTCGCTAGCCGATCTAACAGTTGTTTTCCTTCTAGGGCGATCGGATCTTTAGGGTCTAATTGTAGGGCTTTGTTAATATGTACCTTAGCCATAGTAGCCTGATTCTGCTTCAAATAAACCGTGCCAATTAAGCTATGACAGCGACTATTATTTGGCTCTAGCTTCAGCGCATCTTTTAGCTCTACACTCGCTGGGGCGAAGAGATTCTTTTCCATTAAAGACTGGGCGCGACGAAGATAGGGTTCAGCTGGCGATGGAGGTGACTCTGGCTCAGTTGGGGGAGGCGAAGATGCTGCCGGTCGAGAATGTTGGTTGGGAACCACAGATGGCACAGTCGTTCTAGCAACCATAAATCCAGTACCACCTTTACGCCCTAAGTAGACTAGGTTTAATTCGCTGATTTGACTAATTATAGGGATAATTCTTTCGAGAGATTCATACTGTTGTTTTGTCACTTCAGCGATCGCTTTTTGATAGACTTGGTCGATATCTGTGCTGTGTTGAAGCTGGATCGATAGTTCGTTTTTGAGCGAAATGCTGGTTGTTTCCTGAGCTAACCGCTTGCCCATCTCCCGCAGCATCACCATGTATTCAACACGACTGTAATCCTGGGATAATTTTTTATAAGCGGGATTGACAAGCTTAGACAGAATATGATTTGCCGCTTGTTTATCTGAAATACTTTTAGCCGTGCAAGTATCGGGATGTAAGCAGCGAGCAATAATCAAATAGCGTTTGCGAATTTCTTTAAAGTCGGCATCAATTGGAACGCCCAAAATTGCATGGCAATCTGTGAAGTCAAATAAAAATAATCCGCCATCAATCTTAAAAGACATATGTTTTTGTCTCACCTCTGCCTATTGCACGATCGCTGGAATGTGGTATTAGCGTGGTTTAATTATCACCACCAATCTAATAATTCCCAGATTGTGGCTAGGGATTATAATGACTCCAAGTTGAGAGTGGTGGCACTTGAAGTAATTCTTGGCTGAGACTTGAATGAATTAGTCCATTCGTGGCTAAAATCCTGCCAGTTGCTAGGTCGATTGGGCTACCATCATAGGCACTGACTTGACCCCCTGCTGCTTTGAGAATGGCAATTCCAGCAGCAATATCCCACAGAGAAATTCCCCGTTCCCAGTAGCCATCGATGCGCCCGCTGGCAACATAAGCTAAGTCTAAAGCTGCTGCGCCGCTGCGCCTGACTCCTTGAGTCAGATGAGTCAAATGACAGAATTCGGCATAGTTATTATCAGCTGTTTCGCGGCGATCGTAGGCGAAACCAGTTACCAGAAGACACTTACTCAGTTCGGCTGTGGTTGAAACGCTTATAGGTTTGCGGTTACAGGTCGCGATCGCCCCTTTTGCCCCTCGGAACAATTCATCACGATAAGGATCGAAAATGACTCCAACCTGTGGAACGCCAGCCACTAATAACCCAATTGACACGGCGAAACAAGGATATTGATGCGCGAAATTTGTCGTTCCATCTAAAGGATCGATCGCCCAACAAAATTCGCTGTCTGCATTCCCCTGCTTGCCCGATTCTTCCGCTAGAATGGCATGATCGGGAAAATGCCGCTGTAAGACTTCTAAAACTACCACTTCTGATGCTTTATCGGCAGCAGTTACTAAATCTCCACCCCGTCCTTTTTCTCTAACTTCTTCTAACTTACCTAAATAGCTCAGCAAAACCGCACCCGCAGCTAAGGCGGCTTCTGTAGCAACATCTAAGAATGTTTGGAGTTGTCGATCGTTTGTCATTTGTCATTTGTCATTTGTCAATATTCTCCCTTGTCCCCCTTGTCTTCCTTATCCCTCTTCTCCCCGACTCCCGCCATTTGCCGAAATTCAGTCGGGGTTTGCCGCATTGGTTGTTTCACATCCCACACGCCACGCCCCATGATTCTTGCCCAGGCTTGTGCTTTTTCCAAGCGATCGTCATACTTACGATCGCGCGATCGCCCATCCCACAAAACATATCCCTCTTTCAGTAGTTGCTCGTTCAACAATTTGCCATTTTGCCACACATAAGCCCACTGTCGCCCAAATTTATCTGGCTGTCCGTCAAGTTCTAAGGTAACTGTCTTGCCGTTGACCGTTGCTTCTAGCTGCTGTTTAGCTGCGTGTCCCCAAGGCTGTTGCTGGATATCTGGGGCTTCAATTCCCGCAAGTCTCACTTTGAAAGCCTCCCCTCTACTTATGGCTTCTAGAGTTTGTCCGCTGACTACACGCACAACCTGCGCTGGCATTCCGTTATCGATCGCACGAAACTGACAACCCTGAATAAACAAGAGTGGGAGAAAGACAAGGGAGACAAGGAAGACACGGGAGAAACTACTACTCACTAACTGATAACTGATAACTGATGACTATTCCTCATCCAAAGGTAATCCCGACCTAACTCTACCTTTGGCAAAATAACGCCCAAATTGCAGTTCATAAACTTCATCTTCGTCTTGGGTTTCTACTTCCATGTCAGAACGAGCATAACTAACACATAACAGAGCATAACCGCGATCGCGTAATTCTGGTGAAAGTCCCATTGCCTCTGGCTGATACACTTCTCCCGATAACACTCTGACAGCGCAAGTCGTACAAGCACCATTACGGCAAGAAAATGGTAATTCTACCCCTTGTTGTTCTGCCGATCGCAAAATGTATTGGTCTGCGGGGACTTCGACAGTATGAATTGTACCGTTGGCGCGATCGTGTATCCGAATTGTATGTGTCATAAGCAATTTTGAATTTTAGATTTTGGAGCCACTGCCTTGCGGAGGTTTCATCCGTTAGAGCAAGTGACACGATTTTAGATTGGTTTGAAAATATTCTTTTCTATTGTATGATGGGAGATCGCGACACCTGGAGAGGTGGCCGAGTGGTTGAAGGCGCAGCACTGGAAATGCTGTTTGGGGGCAACTTCAACGTGGGTTCGAATCCCACCCTCTCCGTTGAAATGTCATAAGTCGATTAAAAGTAGGGGCGCATATTTGTGCGCCCCTACTAAATTTACGTTCCACTAAAATTAATCTGTGGTCTTACCGCATCAGCCTAGCTGACAACGCCCATTTCTTGTTGCGCTTTGGCTTTAGCAGCTTTGAAGTCGCTAGCCATTTGCTCGCTTTGGTCGCTACTGAGGTTGTTACGAATTGCGGTAAACATGTCGAACTCTTCTTGACGAATGTGATCGCCCACAGCATCCATCAGTTGCTTAACTTTATCTTTGAACTGCGAATTAGAAGGATCGATCGCTTTAATCTCATCTAATTTGGTTCTGAATTCAGCTTGCTCGCTGTAGAGTTCTTGAACTTTGTCTTCTGGATAGAAAGCACGCACTCTAGGATAGACTACTTCCTCTTCTGCGATCGAATGAGCCAACAGATCTTTGTAAATTTGACCGAAGTACTCTTGGATCTTCTGAGGATTGTCACTCTGCAACAACTCGGTGAACAGTGTATTCACTTTGCTGTGATCTGCACGAATCAGATCTTGGACGTTCATATCCTTCTTATCAGAAGTTTGGGTAACGGCACTACCGACTACGCCAGAAAAAGCCGCAACCGCATCTTGTACGCGCGCCCACAGCCCTTGGTCTGCATCCTTGCCAGTCAGCTCGCGAGTCCCAACTTGCTCTAAGATCCCTTTGAGTTGTTCTTGGTGCGCTCTGTTTTCAAAGTTAACTGTATTCAAAGGACCGAACGCTATATCGACATCTGCACCTACGACTTGAGCAGCTTTGTGCAGCATGATACCAGTCATTGCTTGTCCGTGTTTGAGCAGTTCGTGCTGAGCGAACTTGTCATACAAAGACAATTCAGACCCTTGCATCATTTGCTTGGTCTTTTCGATTAGCTCTTGTGTAACCTTTCTGGGTTCTCCCTGAATGCCATATTGTACGATGACAGTCTCAATAACGCCCAAGTTCTTGCGATCGGAATCGAGCATTTCTTGAAGCCGCTTTTGAATTTCCGAATCGTTGATTTGTCCTAGCAGTGTTTCTTCGTTAGAAATAATTAACTCTTGTAGAGCTTTCACGTCAGCTAGTTTAACCGCAATAGCAGAACGCTTGGTATCGTCTAATGTTACGACCATCTTTTCCAGTTCCTCTCAAGATTTTTGGATGTATCGGCTACATCTTTTAGGTTGTCACGCAGATTGCCCAATTCCATCTTTCTTTTGATGGATCGGTAGCATAGTTAGAAAAAACCAGTCAAAAGGTGGAAAAAGGCTCAGAGATAGCTAATTAATTCGGCTTATAGGTGATATTTCTTGTCAGGCTTTCTCAAGCAGAAAAAATTAAAATTTGTTTAAGGAAGATTTGTCTATTGACTAAAAATCTGCTGACGTTTTGATATAGGTTGACTCAACGTAGAATCTCCTCCACCACAAGACAGATACACAACGTTTGACAAATCGTTAGATTGACTCAAGAGGAGCAAACTAAGGGTATAAGATTCGGATGTCAGAACAACAAGGATTGGGAGAACAAGCGCTGAATAAAGCAGCAGAAATCGGATTGTCTAGTCAACTCGATGAAGTAGAAAAGTTAGATGTAGACATTAAAACAGATCCGCTCAAAGCATTGCAAGGACAAGTAGACTCGGTGGCGATCGCAGGTGAAGGAATGGTGATGCAAAAAGACCTGCGAGTAGAAAAGATGGATATGCAGGTGGATAGCGTTGCCATTAACCCCCTCAGTGCGGCAATGGGTAAAATCGAACTTACTCAACCAACCCAAGGTAAGGCTCGCGTGGTTTTGACAGCAGCAGACATCAATCGTGCTTTCAACTCCGAGTACATCCGTCAGCAACTGCAAGCCACAAAAATTGAGATTAACGGGCAACAGATGACCGTAGTTCCGCAGCAGGTAGATTTCCAACTACCAGGTGAAGGAAAAGTGTCCCTGAATGCCAACATCCGCTTGCAGGAAACTAACGAAACAAAGCAAGTAGCTTTTACTGCCGTACCGGAAGTTGCATCTGGAGGGCAAACTGTCACCTTAAAAGACGTGCAATATGGAGACGAACAAGCACAATCTCCAGAGTTAACTAAGGCTTTAGTAGATGCAACCAGTGAAATTTTGAATCTGAGCAACTTTGACCTCGAAGGGATCTCCCTCCGTATCAAAAATTTACAGGTCGAAGCAGGAAAGATCGCCCTAATTGCAGAGGCTAATGTTACGCAAATTCCATCAGCATAACCTGTAATTTGAGGTATTAGGGGTTAGCACTAACCCCTAACCCCTAAACGTCAGTTGCTATAACGGGGTAACTCCCGCAACGCACTGGCTCCCCATAACCACTCACTCTTATGGACACACAACAAAAAACAGGAACGCCACCATATCCTGACATTCCTGCCCTGATTGAGAATGACGAGCGCGAATACCGCGATCCTGGTATACCTAGTACAGTGGCAGTGTTGGGTCATCCGATCCACCCATTGCTTGTGACCTTACCGATCGCTTTTCTATTGGCATTGGCTGTCACTGATGCAGTCTATTGGTTGAATAAAGACCCTTTCTGGGCAAGAGCATCTTTTTGGTTAGTAGTGGCTGGGTTTGCCACGACTTTACCAGCAGCCCTGACAGGTTTGATGGACTTCTTGAGAATCGATCGCGTGCGTAAGCGTACTGCTGGTTTGGCGCATTTGGTTCTCAACATTACTATTATTGTCTTGACGGGTATTAATCTCTTACTCCGGCTTAACAATGTAGTAGGGGCTATTTTGCCTACAGGCTTGACACTTTCACTCATTACTGCAACACTTTTAGGACTGTCCGGCTGGTATGGCGCAGAGCTAATCTATCGACATAAAATTGCTGTAATTGGCAACAGTAGCCGTTCGGAACCATAGTTAGCAAATATCTATTCTTGAGGTAAGCTAATATTTGCGATCGCCGCTTACCTTTAGTTTTGAGTCCATGTTACCGAACTCTACTCAAACCACATACATAACTATTTCAATGCTCGTCGTTTCTACGATGGGCTTTCTTTTATTGTGACCTCCTTCTCTGTTGGAAAAGAGCTGCTCTACTCTCTTAGAGCAGGCATGACTCGGCTCCATCTTTTCTTGGTGGAACTTTCCCTAGTATATATTAGGCTGTTTTTTAGGATGGTTGTGGTTGCGGCAATTAGAGACGAAAGAAAATGCAGAAGAAAGTTAAAGTGACACCAAATTCCAAGCATCCAGCTATTAAAGAAGAACCTGATGGCAGTTTAACGGTTCATTTGAAATCTCCGCCCATAAATGGTAAAGCTAACCAAGAATTAATTCAACTATTAGCTAAAAAATTTAAAATCCCAAAAACTCGAATTAAAATTAAATCCGGCTTGGTATCCCGTCAAAAATTAATTGAAATTGACTTGAATTGAAATATTTAAAATCATAAATAAAAATATCCATACAAATGCAGAAACAGTTTCGTCGAAAATCTATACTTTTAATTGAAGCACTCAACAAACAGAATTTACAAAAATAATTATGCAGCAAGTATAGTCATCTTCCACCAAACAGCAAAATTAGGCGATCGCTGGCAACTAACAACTGATAACTGTACGGGCGGGTTTAGCAAATAGATGGACAGCCTTAGCGAGTAAATCTGTGCTTCATACCTACCCCGACAATAACTGATAACTGTATTCCGTAAGATCGCGTAATCATCCTAATATTACAGAAAATTAATAGAAAAATCAGTGAATTCAAGGATGCTCGCCTAACTGACGCACAGTTAAATATAAAAGTTAAATATGTAAAACAGGGAACTTTGTAGGCTTTAACGCTATAAAAAGTTAGCCTCGCGCTAGAAACTACACGGAAGAATCACCCGATTTTTCATGCATAGGAGTATTTTTTAAATGGTTATCTCGTCCGACAATTTGCTCTTTTCTACTCACTCAAAACCAGGTACACAAGCAGAATATTCCTTAAAGAAGAAGTATCCCCAGAAGCACGACCATTACAGCTTTGATGACTACTTCCAATTTCAACCGAACACGGGCATTGTCACCGATTGGCACGACCAGCGCCATCTATTTGCCACAGAAGACTTCATCGTAGGATTAATTGAGGGATTGGAAGAAGAAGTCGGTAGTGCTTCTACAGTCTTGATGTACAACATTGGCTTCGAGTGGGGAATCAGGGATGCCAAATTCTTTCAACAGTGGTTTGAGCAGGAATATGGCAAGAACGTCAAAGAAGTCAATTCCCTGTACATGCTAGAAGCATGGTGGTGGCCCTTCACCGCTCAAGGCTGGGGCAACTGGGAAGTCGATATGAGCGACCATAAAAACGGGTTCATGTTCGTCAACATCTTCGATTCTGCCGTAGCTAGAACGTTGGGCGATGTTGGTAAACCAGTTTGTCATATCTATGCGGGATTATTTGCTGGATTCTTCAGCGATCTCGTTAAAAAAACCTTGAGTTGCATTGAAATTCAGTGCTACTCAATGGGAGAAACATACTGTAAATTCCTCTTGGGTACAAAAGACCGAATTGATGCTGCTGCCTTCTGGCACAACGAAGGTGCTACAGCTCGCGATATTGAAAAGCGGCTGCGTCATGGAGAACGGTTAGGATGAGGAATCGAAATGCTTTGCTGTGCCAATCGGTACAGCAATTTTTGCACTCTTGTAACTGGGACGGACAAGAGATTGAGGATGCCGATTACCCGCAACATCAACTTAGCGAGGAATTCCTCTCTTCTTGGGAATGCTTGACAGTTCAACAATTCTTGCGGCTTTGCGGTTGGGAAGGAGGACAACAGCCTGCTAAGAGCGATGCGCCGATTCCAGCGCCACTACAAAATCAATCGCCGCTACAGCATTTTACTCCCATCGCCAATCCTCATGCAGCTTGGTTGCGGCTTTCCGTCAAAAAATTCTTCAGCCATTGCAATTGGCAAGGGCGACCAGTTGAGGATGTTAACTGGGGACAACTAGACCCTTATGCCCGAATGAAACAACGAGTCAGAGATTGTTTTGGGTATCTTCCTTGGGAAGGGAATCCAGAAATTGGAACTCTGCCCAAGTCTGCGACTAAGCTACCGCCACCTTTAGCTCCCGAACCGACCTTTTCAGACTTATCAGATCTATTCTAAAGCTGCAAATTTATGTACCCAGAAATCAGAGCCATACTTGATGATGCTGAAGAACGCTATCTTAGGCTAGAAGAAATAGTTGCTTTGAAGCATCATGTTTCATCCTTTGCCCAACGCTTGCAAGTTTATGAAGTGCTGCGGGATAACGAAATTGCCATTTTTCAACCGATCGCCGACCAACTGCTCGTAGCTTTTCCCCAACACAAACAAGAAACCATCGAACGCGCCTTAAAAAATTGGCTGGGAACGCTACGTTACTGTGCAATGGCAATGCTGTTGAATAATCCCATGTTTCTCCAACATCGTTTGCTGGAATGGCTGACGGACATCATTCAAGTTCACCAAACACAAGGCATTGATACAACCCTTTATCAGTTCCTCATAACTCGCCTGCCAGAAATTTTGGCTGAGGAACAAATGGCTCTGCTGCAACCGTTCTTAGCTCAAGTGGAACAAGCTGTCATGGGAACTTGTAGTGCAGCCACAGTGCCAGCATAAGTATCACTCGTCAGCATAACTCACTATCAAACAAGCAGAAGCAACAGACAAAATCATGATTACTGTCGCCGATTTAATCAAAGACGAACGCTTACCAGGAAATTATTTTGCCTTTGATGCCTACATTCAGGGTGATTTTGAATCAGGTTTACTGGAAAATCGCCACGGCGATCGCCTCATAGCAATTCCAGACACGCTGATTCAATCGATTTATACCGCGCTTAACCAAGAAACAGGTCAAGCTTCCGGTGTAGTGCTTGCTAATTGCGGACGCTGGTGGGGCAAAAATTTCTACGCTCGGTTTATCGAACAAGTTAGCGAGTACTACTCCAAGCCGATCAACGAAATGGAGATGGTTGAGTTTACCCAGTGTCTCAGACAGTGTTGGAAAGCTCATGGCTGGGGAACTTTTGAATTAGATTTGAGCTACTACCAACAAGGATTTTTGGTGGTGAAAACTCAGAATTCTCCCTACGCCAAGCAAGCACCCCAAAGCAAACGACCAGTATGTCACTTTGAAGCAGGTATCCTCCGTGCTTTCTTCAGCCAACTGACAGGTCGAGAACTCCACTGTCTGCAAACAACCTGCGAATCTCTAGGAGCTGAGTACAATCACTTTGTTCTAGGTTTAGCACAACGAATCAAACCAGCTGATGCTTGGTTAGAAGAACAGCAAGAGCATGAAATTATCATGCACCGACTCTGCAATAGTTCCAATTAATGAAGTAATTAGCAATTAGCCAATTAGGAAAACATGGCAAAGACTGTCAGACTAGAACCAATCGGTGAAGAAACTTCCATTCAAACGAATGGCAACATCCTATCTGTTCTGTTAAAAAATGAACTGAATGTGTTACATGAGTGTGGCGGTCGAGGAATGTGTGCTACCTGTCATGTTTACATCAAAAGTGGCATGGAAGGCTTGTCTTCACCTAGCCGACGCGAACGGCGTACCATTGAGGTCATTACTTCTGCTAACAATAATTCTCGCCTCGCTTGTCAAGCTTTAGTGATTGGTGAAGGCGTAGTCGTTGAATTACCTTCTGGTACGTATGTCAGTGCAATTGATGATATTGAGTCTCTCATTGGCACGCGGGCAGAACAAAATATCCTTCACCCTCTAGACGGTAGAATTCTCGTGGAAGCAGGTAAGTTGGTTACCCGTTCGATGATTACTCAACTTCAAGATACTCGTAGTGAGGTTACCGAATATCTAAATCATGCCAGCGATACCTAAGCGCCATACCATTTTAGATTTTAGATTTTGGATTTCAGATTTTGAATTTCAGATTTTGGATTGTAGAAACATTGCAGAATAGTAATTTCAGCAATTCATATCTAGCAAGGCTAAAACCGAATAGTGTTGTCAATATTATTGCCCAGGAGTAGAAAAGTTTATGTTGAGTCAGTTAGCCCGCTTGACCGTAGAAGCGGACGGTCGCTACGCTACTTCAGAAGAACTTCAGTTTCTTAAAGATTACATTGAGTCTCTTGATTCTCGTGTAAGTGCATATCAGAAAATTCAAGCTGCTGAGGCAGAAGTTCTCAGTCAGTTGGAGGCAAAGTGGGCTGCTAACGAGAATCTGTTTGGGCAAGGTAACAATAAGCTCAATGTTTCAACCTGCCAACGCGATCTGAAACATATGATACGTTACACAGCCACAACTGTGTTGAGTAGCGACCTCGATCGCCTGCGAGAAAGTTGCTTGCTTTGGTATCAAACTATCGTTCGTGCTTATAAATACGGACATATTGCTAACATCACTTATCCATTACTAAACGAGTTGATGAAACAGTTTCTATCTACTGAAGAAGCAGCGCTTGCATCTCCAGTCTTAGGACTCAACCAAGTGATTTTGGGTAAAACATAACTGGTAGTTGGTAATTGGTAGTTGGTTGTTAGTCAATTACTATTAGAACCTATTTATAAAGTAAACCTTTAAGCAGATAGGCGACGTAGCATAATTCGAGTCATAACAGCATAAATAGC
>NZ_RSCK01000063.1:21855-36706 GCF_003991895.1 Chroococcidiopsis cubana SAG 39.79 | reverse complement strand
CGTAACTCCACAGATTGAGTTAATATTTTCGCTGCTTTTAGCTCCTCAATCGCTGGAGGATAAGCAGCATTCTGATCGACATTAATTACACGAGGAGCGGCATGATGAGTTGACTTTAAGGCTTTGCGAAAAAACCGTTTGGCTGCCCGTGCATCCCGTTTGGCGCTCAACATAAAGTCAATCGTGTTGCCTGCAGAATCAACAGCTCTGTACAAATATTTCCACTTGCCTTTGACCTTGATGTAAGTTTCATCCACTGGTTGTGTCGCAAAAACCGTTAATGGTAGGGTAGACAAGCTCAGTTCTGCCTTCGCTCCCTCCAATGTCTACAGCTTCCTTGTTCAAGTGGCGGCACTTTTTGCCTGAAATTATCCTGCTCAATGTCCGCTGGTACTGCCGCTATGCCTGATCTTACCGAGACTTGGAAGAAATGATGGCAGAAAGAGGGGTAACCGTGGATCACTCTACAATTAATCGCGCTTGTTTTGAAATTTGCCCCAGAATTGGACAAGCGCATCCGTCCGTTTTTGAATCCCACTAACGATTCCTGGCGGGTGGACGAGACGTACATCCAGATTAAAGGAAAGTGGAAATATCTTTACCGAGCCGTGGATTCTGCTGGCAACACGTTGGACTTTATGCTCTCGTGCGAAGCGGGATGGCAAGGCAGCGGCACGATTTTTTCGCCAAGTGCTGGGAGCGAAACACACTCAAACTCCACGAGTCATTACCGTCGATCAGAATGCTGCTTATCCTCCAGCGATTGAGGAGCTAAAAGCAGCGAAAATATTAACTCAATCTGTGGAGTTACGGCAAAACAAATATTTAAACAACGTGGTTGAACAAGACCACAGATTTATCAAAAAGTTAGTCAACCCTGGCTCGGGTTTTCAATCTTTCTACACGGCAATCAGAACAATTATTGGTTACGAAACGATGAATCAAATTAGAAAAGGGCAAATTATCGGAGTAGAAAAAGGCGACATTTTAGCTCAAGTAGAATTCGTGTCTCAAATTTTTGGAGTTGCTGCATAAAGTCCAACTACTTTACCGGAAAACTCTGTTCTCAAAATCATTTTGCAACACAACCCATCCACTCGCCATGAATCATTTGTTGGCTTGAGATGTGAACGACACCGTTTTTCTAGTTCTGGAGCGTAGTGCTGCACCCATCGATATACCGTTGAATGGTCAACACTTAACCCTCTCTCGGTCATCATTTCTTCCAAGTTCCGGTATGAAAGCGGATATCTCAAATACCACCGCACACATAGAAGGATGATTTCGGGTTGATAGTGCCGCCACTTAAACGGGGTTTTAGAATTCATCAGGTGCAGATAGAAGGATTTTCTCTCAAAGAATTATTTCAGCTTACCACTTTTTGCAACACTACCCATTTCATTGCTGATTTTAATTACGGGTAGTGATATGGAAGTAGTGGTGAAGCTCAAATCCTGTCTAACTCTGCATTGTAGCCATGAATGAAGTACCAAATCGCTCCAATGTGATTGTTAAGTTTTTTGGAAAATGATAGACTTGCTCTTACCAATCGAGAAACCCGCTGTCTCAAGGTATTATTTAACCTTTCAATCCGATTAGTGAGACCTGTTTCTTTACCAACAGCTCGGTGGCGTTTTACGGGAATAACTGTTGTATAAGCTTGCCAGAAATCCGTATAAGCGACAGCAGATTGCTGGGAAATGTCTGGTAAAGAAGCCCAAAGCTGACGGGCTGATTTTCGAGTTCTATTTCCCACAAAACAACCGACAATTTTTCGGGAGTTACGATCAATTGCTAGCCAGATATAGACCTCATTTTTCTGACTATCAACAAAAGACCACAACTCGTCACATTCAATGGTCAGTCTGCCTAGTGATTTGACTGAAACCTCTATCTGACGAGGAATACGAGCCAGCCTTTGATTGACATAATCTTGCAACCACGACCAACTTACCTGAGTAACTCTAGCAATTCCTCGCAACGATATTCTCTCCAGTAAGAGTCTATCAATCAACTGTTTCGTTTCTGTTGAAACAGTTGTTTTAGTAGGCTTGACAACAAATTGACGACCACAGTTTTTACATTGATGTTTTGGTTTACCATTATGAATTGAACCGTTTTTAATCAGATGTCCAGAACCACAGGTAGGACAGACTCGTTCTGGAAGTTCTTCACACTTTTCCTGAGACAATTCTATCGGCTCTCGTACTACGTTGGATAACCAGATCACGAATGAGGAAAGTAAGAACGCCAAAACTGTTATCATCAAAGTACTAATTTATAGGTGATTATTTGAGAATTAATTGTATTAGCTAATATTGTACATAATCGTGATGGGGCAAAGGTTCTACCTCACCACTACTTCCATATCACTACCCAGCTCAAGCATTGCTTTTAACCCTTGGCTGATAATGCTTTGATCGTCAACAAGCAATAAGCGGATCGTACTCATGGCAAAATTTTGCTGTATCATTAATTCCTTGATGATACAGGTGTCAGAAGCTTTGGCAATTGTAAGCTATATATTTACTCACTATCGACTAATTATTCGTCCATCAATTGATAGATATTTATTCGATTAACTTTCATTAAATCAAAAAATCTTGTTTATAAATCGACTCTCAATTTGGTAATGTTCTAGAAGTGTTGTTCAGAGATACCGCCCTCTCGACATCAACCAGAACCTATGGTTCGATAAAAGTAATTAGGATTAATTTAATCATGCTCAAACAACTCTCCGTAGCTCTGGTGGGAGCAGCATTGATGAGTGTTGGAATCGCACCAGCAGTACAAGCAGAAAAATTTCAAATTGAGGTTTTGGCTAATGGTCTTGACAGTCCCAGAGGACTGACTTTTGGTCCAGATGGTGCTCTCTATGTGACAGAAGCGGGTCGAGGTGGTGATGGTGCTTGCATTCCCTCCCCCAGTCAGCCAGGTGCTGAGTTATGTTACGGTGCGTCCAGTGCTTTGACACGCATTAAAGACGGTAAAAGCGAGCGAATTGTTACAGGTTTACCGTCTGTAGCATTACCGGATGGCAGTGACGCTTCTGGGGCACATGACATAGCATTTGATGCCACTGGAAAACCATATATTCTGTTTGGTTTAGCTGGTAATCCAGGCGATCGCGAGAACTTATTAGGTATTCCTGACTTCGGACAGTTGTTTGCTTTTGATACGTTAAACACAAACGCTGCGCGCAGACCGATTGCCGATTTAGCAGCTTATGAAGGTGCAAATAATCCGGATAGCGGAGACGTTATCAGCAACCCCTATGCTTTCTTAATCAAGGACAACACCGCTTATGTTGTGGACGCAGGTGCAAACGATCTTTTGCGTGTGGGACTGGATCGAAGCGAGCTAGCAGTGCAGACTGTGTTTAGTACACGCTTAGTGCCGAATCCGTCTGGCGGTGCCGATCTTCCCATGCAAGCAGTACCCACCTCTATCGCCATTGGTCCCGATCGTGCCTTGTATGTGGGTCAGCTCACAGGAGCGCCTTTTCCAAAAGAGGGGGCACGTATTTATCGAATTGATTCTAACGATCGGCCACAAATTTACGCTGATGGCTTCACAAATATTATTGATTTGGCTTTCGATTCCACAGGCAATTTGTACGTCCTAGAATACGCTGCTAATTCATTAGCATCTGGCGACACAACTGGTGCTTTGATTCGCATTGCACCTGATGGAACTCGCACAACGATTGCCACTTCAGAACTCATTTCTCCTACTGCCCTAGCACTTGATTCTGATGGTAGAATTTACATTTCAAATAACGGCTTTAACGCTGGGAAAGGACAAATACTTAGGCTTGTGCCTCAAGATAATTCAGTTTCCGAACCGAATTCGACATCAAGTCGGTAATGTCTTAGAAGAGTTGTTATCGTTTGGGGAATCTGCTAAATGGAATCAACGCGATCGAGTATGGTGCGACTAGCATTATCGCTGTCAAAAATCCGAGTGCGATCGCGGCACATTTATCCGAGATTAAGGAGACTGCACCTAAAAGCAGCGGCTTTTCTTCAGTCTGCTTATTGGGTTCAATACAGAAAGTAGGCAAGTAAAAAGCTGCGGGGCGCTCAAATTCCTATCCCCGCCGCAAGCGGACGGGGCATTACGGAATTTGCCCTTTGGGATGCACTCCCGCTGTGTTCATGAACGTGACAAGCCACGGGGAATGTACCCTTGATCAGATTCAAGCAAAAGAATTAGATCGTGTATTTGCTCTTTTCCAGTTAGTGACTATCATGCAAACAAGCGATCGCCAATTATTGTTGCCAAAGGTATACTTTATGAAAACAGGCGATTGCTTGCAAGTAGTACCCTAACCTCTCTAAGGCTATGCCTTTGTGATACCAAACTAGCTCAGAGTTTGGATTAATCTCAGTAGCTCGATTGAAGCTAACAATTGCCTTTTCGTAACGTCCTCTAGCACTTAATGTTATGCCTCGGTGATACCAAGCAATGAAAAAATCAGGTTTAAACTCAATTGCGCGGTCAAAGCTGTTGAGTGTCTCTTCGTAGTGCCTCAATTGCAAAAGCGCTTTTCCTTGGTTGTACCATGCCCAGTAGCTATCTGGTTGTAATTTTAGCGTCCGCTTAAAGCAAGCAACTGCTTTTTGATAGCATCCCCAGTCAATAAATGTAATGCCTTGGTTGTGCCAAAAAATTGAGATGTCTGGATTGAACTCTATTGCGCGGTCAAAGCTGTTAACGGCTGCTTCGTATTCACCTAACTTACCTAAGGCAATACCTCGGTTATGCCAAATCCAAGCAGCATTAGGTTTAATTGCTAATGCTCGCTCAAAATTAGCGATCGCCTCATCGTGCTGACCCAACTTTCCCAGTATAATGCCTCGTTGCGACCAAGCATCAGCATAATCTGGTTGGTATAAAAGCGCTTTGTCGAACAGGGCGATCGCTGCTTCATGTTTTCCAGCTTGTTCCTGACATAACCCTTGCTGGAAAAAAAACTTGGCTTTTAGGTGAAAATTTGCTTTCATTAGTTATTCATCAATTTAAAGGTGGGTTGTCCTCTGTTGCAGAATCTCCAGTTCTCAACCAGGAACTCTTGCTCGTGTCGAATAAATGTCACAGACTGAAGGTGACAAATGTCACCGCCACCTTAGTCACTGTATATTTAGTACGGTCAACCGTCACAGTTTATGCGAAAAAAACATAGTCCCAACGAAAGGAGATTGTGTCGCAAAAAGTTAGGTGAGATCGTACTGTAAAGAAGTCTTGTCATTGATGCTCAGCTTTCCATTTCCACTCAATCCCTGTTCAACATAAGAGATTAAACAACCGAGCTAAACTTTACCATCAATGGAATTGGTTGCCAGAGAAGAAAATGCGACGGTTTAAATCAGCTCCCTCAATTTCTCAGATTAAGTATATACAATGCATTAAGAAAGATCTATCAGTTCCTGAATTTTTCGCCTAACATTTTCCAATCAATCGCTAAAAATGTCATTAGTGTTGTAGAGCCATTGCAATTGAGATTTACCAAGCCAGCGTTCTCCCCTTAGATGCCTTTATACTTCACTCTTTAGATCGATCCAAAGGAAGCTCAACTACAATCTGACAGCCTGCTCCTGGTTCTGTATTTAAATGTAGAACGCCCTCTACAGCCATCACCCGCTCTCGCATTCCTCGGATGCCAAATCCGGTCATTGTTTTTGGCTCTGGCTTGAATCCTCGACCGTTATCCTCGATCGCTAAACGCACGTTGTCTGAGGTCGTACTGATGTCAATTTTTACAGCTGTCGCCTGGGCATATTTACTAATATTCGTGAGTGCTTGTTGTACAACTCGGTAAAGCGTTTTCACCTGCTTCGGAGGTACACAAATCTGCACGTCGATCTCGATCTCGGTTGAGACACCAGTGCCTTGACGAAAATCGTCCACTAACGATTCGATCGCCTCTTCTAAGGGCGGTTCTTCCCGCACATCTGCCCGCAACGTACTGACCGAGCGCCGGACTTCTCGAATCGCTGCATTAGTTAATCGTAGCGCCTGCTCTAGAAAGGGTCGGACTTTGCCAGGAGCGCGTTGCCAAAGCTTTATCGCCGTTTGCAATTGAATATTTTGAGCGGTGAGCGTATGCCCTAAAGAATCGTGAATCTCACGGGCAATGTGGTTGCGCTCTTGCACTGCTGCTAATTCTTCAATCTGCAAGGCATATTGCCGCATCTGTTCGTGGGCAATGGCAAGTTGTTCCTTCGCTTGGCGCTCGGACAGCAACGTAGTGACTAATCTGACGACAAAGAATAATCCCAAGCCAAACATCAACGTTTCGGCGATCAGGTGCATCCAGAACAGATGGCGATCGGCTGGTTGTACCAGCAAGGTGATGTTTTGCACGTAGCGCACTTGGTGAACTAGAAACAGTAAAAAACTTAGCCCTGCCACCACCCAACGTCCCGATGGTTGAAACAGAAAGCAACTTTGAATTAACACGATCAGGTATAGGGTAGGCAGGACGTGCAAATACCCTAGAGTCGCACCATAAAAAACTAAGGCAATTTCGATCCCCACATAAGTTACTTTATAAAAAAGCTTGCCGCGAGGTAATAAGGCAGCCATGATGCTCAGGATGACAAGGACAAGGACGTGTTGAACGGGAAATTGCTGCTGTTCGAGCGATTCCATGACGGCAAACGAAAAACACGTCGCGATCATCGTCCATTCAGCATAGAGCAAAAAACGAAAAGGATTCGCTTCACATTTAAGGGACTGTAGGAAGGCATTCATGGTAGCTGTTGCAGCAATGCTTTCTTTTACTATTACTGCAAACTGTATTGCTGTACCATACTCCTTCCGTCGTGTATTCACAAATCCGTCATCAGCGATCGATATAGAGAAATCTAGTTCTCTATCAACGAAAGTTAGACCGAAACTAGTTGACTTTTGTGACTAAACGAAGACCTTTTTCAGAGGCACATCCCCAATTAATCTTTCTAGGATGAATGGGATTTGAGCATGAGAACGAATCGTTCCTGACAGTGACACAAATCAAAGAATTTTCTGACAACCAGAGGAGGATTGTATGAGACGAGTGCGTGCGAAATCCAACAGTTGCTAAATGGCTGAATTCACCGCACAGCAAAGAATATAACTTTTGACAATTTTAGCAACGCCCAACAACAGCTCGACCGCGCAACTAAGGAGGTAGTTTGATGGTATTACTGCAAACAACAGAGGCACAGGAGTTAGAACAAGCATGGCGATCGCGCTTAGCTAGCGACTGCCTGTCACAAAGCACAGCCACGAGAGAAAGTATACTTCGGTGGTTGCTCGGTGAGGACTTGGCAAGATATGACAATCTCACGAGCGAACAATTAGAAATTGCCAAACAAGCAATTTCCTATCGCTATTCAATTTTGCAACATTTTTACCTCAATGTTTCGCCCCAACGGGGTTATCGCCATTTGATCCAACGGCTAGCTAGCGTGCCGATTCTGCGTCGGAAAATTCGCGCTTTAGTTACTCAAAGTTGCGATCGCCAACGCACCGTTATCGATTTCTTGCAAGAAATACTACACGAATTATTACAACGCGATCGCTACATGCAACAACAAGTAGCATGGATAGCTAAATGTACTAGCGTTCCCAGACTGCGTAATCTGCTGCTGTTTGCCAGTTTAGAAGAGTACTGTTTGCGTCCAATTCGGAATCAACCTTTGATCTCTTACCGCATTATCAACTATCTACACCGCAGCAAACGAGGTGGTTTGACGCAGCTCCCCAAGAGAGATTTTGTCAAGTTGGTGTCTGGGGAAGACCTAGACCGAGATAGTGACAGTACGTTCAGTTGGCTGGATGGCGAAGCCATTGCCACGTATCGAGAAACGCAAGCTTGGGAAACGCAACAGGTATTGCGTCATGCTGTTCGAGCGGAACTTTCTCGTTATTTAGAAGCAAAGGTGGATACAGCAGCAGTGCAGTGGCTCCAGCTTTACCTTCAAGGCTGGACGCAACAGGCGATCGCCACTCATTTGAATTTAGATGTTTGCTCTGTTTACCGACTGCGGGAAAAAGTTGTTTACCATGCGCTGCGAAATTTCGTGCGACAAAATCAGCCTCTTGTACGTAGTTGGCTAGAGGATGCTGGAGAAACCTCATAAATATCTTAACAACATAGTTGAAGAAGAACAGAGATTTATTAATTAGTTTGTCGATTGAGATAAATTATCTCGATCGCTTTTTCTCTTCAACGTTGAATTTGAGACTTTACTTCTACTTCACCTCTATCGTAAGACGTAGATTACACTACTGTACATTCACAAATTAGATGTCGCTATTTCACTTATTGATGTCGTTGTTATTTTAAACTACAACTCTTACTCGATAAAGGTTTTACTTATCCTGCTATGTAATTAGCTCGGTTGCTGAGCAGCACTAATTTGTTAACAGTAGATTGGAATCATTAAGGTAGGTAAATTTTTAGCAACAACATTAATGCGTTAAGAACGACATTATTTTGTGAATAACAACATCTAATTTTTGAAGGTACAATTATAGATAAATTTTATAGGCTACATTCAACAAGAAGAACAATTAGTATTACGAAATATATGGATTAAATTAGAAAAGGGCAAACTTTAGGAATAGAAAAAGGAGACATTCAAGCTTCTGTATAATTCGGATCTCAAATTTTTGGACTTGCTAACTAATCAGCTCTAATTGATTCAGATTTATTGTTCTTCAAAAGTTTTTGCAACAGAACCGTATGAATTACGCCCCGAGGAGGCTGGGATATGGCTGAGGTAAAACTGACCCCTATGGAAACCAACCAGAAGCCGGGCGGTGATTTCGATGTAGCGATCGTCGGTGCCGGGTTCGCCGGACTCTACATGCTGCACCGCCTGCGCGGAGTTGGTCTCTCTGCCCGCGTGTTCGAGGCGGGTAGCGGTGTCGGCGGTACGTGGTTTTGGAATCGCTATCCGGGGGCGCGGTGCGATGTTGAGAGTATGGAGTATTCCTACCAGTTCTCCGATGAGCTGCAACAAGAGTGGGTGTGGACGGAGCGCTACGCCTCGCAACCAGAAATTCTGCGATATCTCAATCACGTTGCGGATCGCTTCGATCTGCGGCGTAATATCCAACTCAACACGCGCGTGCTAGCCGCCACCTTCAATGAGACGGCAGGGCGCTGGATCGTCGAGACGAGCGCGGGCGACCGAGTGTCGGCACAATTTTGCGTGATGGCGACGGGATGCCTCTCGTCCACGAATACACCAAACTTCAAAGGGCGCGATCGCTTCGCCGGGTCGTCGTATCACACTGGTAACTGGCCGCACGAGGGAGTTGATTTCACCGGCGAGCGGGTCGGCATCATCGGCACGGGCTCGTCAGCCATTCAGTCCATTCCCCTGATCGCGCAGCAGGCATCCCACCTCTTCGTGTTCCAGCGCACCCCCGCCTATACCATTCCCGCGCACAACAACCCGCTAGACCCAGAGGTGCAGCGAGAAGTCAAAGCCAACTACGCCAATTTCAGAGCACGCAACAAGCTGCTGCCCTCCGGTCTCAACATTCGTCACAACGAGGTCTCAGCGTTGGCAATGTCGCCCCAAGAGCGGCAGCGCGAATACGAGGAGCGATGGGCGCATGGCGGGTTACCGTTCCTCGGCGCATTTGCCGACTTGTTGCTCAGCAAGGAAGCTAACGATACGGCAGCAGAGTTTATTCGTGAGAAAATCCGCGAGACCGTGCGCGATCCGGTCATTGCCGAGAAGCTGTCGCCTCGCACTGTCGTCGGCTGCAAGCGCTTGTGTGTCGATACGGAATACTACCAAACGTTCAATCGGTCAAACGTCACCTTGGTCGATGTGAGCAGCTCGCCGATCGAGGAGATTACGAAGCACGGACTCACGGTGAAGGGCAAAGAATACGAGCTTGATGCCATTGTGTTCGCCACTGGGTATGACGCGATGACGGGCTCATTACTAAAAATCGATATTCGCGGCAAGGGCGGGCGATCGCTCAAGGAGACGTGGGCTGAGGGACCGCGCACGTATCTCGGACTTGCGACGGCTGGCTTCCCAAACCTGTTCTTTATAACTGGTCCCGGCAGTCCTTCCGTGCTGACGAACATGATTCCGTCCATCGAGCAGCACGTTGAATGGATCGCCGACTGCGTTCTCTACGTTCGCGCTCGCGGCTTTGCGTGTATCGAGCCAACGCTAGCGGCGCAAGATGCTTGGGTGAGCCACGTTAATGAAGTGGCAGGTGCCACGCTCTTTCCTACGTGCAACTCGTGGTATTTGGGGGCGAACATCCCTGGTAAGTCGCGCGTGTTCATGCCCTACCTCGGCTTCCCCCCATACGTGGAGAAATGCGACGACGTTGCGGCAAAAAACTACGAAGGATTCGTATTGATTCGGGGCAATGACGACGAAAGACAGGCTACACTTCCCGTGACTAACTAACGGGGTGCTACAAGTAACGGAACAAAGAACTGGAATAAGGACTTGACTTAAAGGATAACTGCTCTTTTTTCCATGTATATACGCAAAGAAAGTCAAAGTTTTGAACAATTAATTAGAATCAGTAGATCGAAAATTTTCTAACAAAGGCGTAGAGTCAGGCAAGCATTAATCAAAGTTGAGCCATGACCCTATCATCCCCATCCTCATTATCTGCTGCCCCTGTGCTGACGGATGAAGCTACCTTGAGTGCAGCGTTGGATTGCCTGCTGGAGCATCTGACAATTCCGACTCAAGGAGATTGCAAACCACAAACGATATTTCAGGTCTTGATTCGAGCGGCAAGCAAGCAGGACAGCATTGAACACACAACCCAATTTGTTGTCAAATTCTGCTGTTTACCAAAAAGGGAATGCTCTCATTTTAAGTCCGATCCTCACTTTCTTCACCAACTGCACGATAGTAGGCAGCGTTAACGGAGCTTAACGAAGTTATCGCCGCCTCTTGTTCGCCGCGCAAAGTATAGCGTCGAAAAGCTTTCTCGCTCTGATGTCCGGTCAGCTTTCTAGCATGAGTCGGATCGACTCCCATTAACAATAACTCGGTGCTGTAGGTGTGACGAAAGGAATGGGAAGCGTAATAAATTATTGTGTTTTGTAGTACGCCGTTGAAAACCTCAAGCTTAATGAGAATGAGCAACGAAAAAAATAGGAAATTAAGTCGTGCAATTCTCAATAAATTAATCATTTGTGAACGGCGTGTTTCAATGTAGTGCAAGGCATAATAATTTATTACGCTCCCTTTGAGGACAGGTCACTTTCTGTTGTTGCCAGTCCACGTCAAAGCGGGTGAGGTCAAACGCCTCATCTGTTCTTGCTTGCCAACTGACATCGGGGCGAGTCGGACCGACCATCGTGATGCCTTGTTTTTGAGCAGCCACTAACAACTGAGCATCGACATAGGCAGAATCGACAAAATGCTCCTCTGGTTGCAGGTTTTTGTCTACCAGTGCTTGATGAATGTCTTGGGTACAGTGTGCTTCATGTACCGCTGCCGTTGTCGTCATGACGTGGGTAATCAAATGGCATTGGTCATCATCACAAGTTTCACTCAAATGCACCATGTAGCCAGTCCAGCAAACCCCGTAGCGACTGCGATAACGCGCTTCAATGTCATAGGGCGATTCGATTCCCTCTGCGGCTCGTGCCAGTTCTCGTTTCGGCTTGCAGCGCACTTGCTGAAATCCAGTTGCCTCATTGGTAATAATTTCATAGTGACGTTGCCAAACTAACTGTAGTGCAATAACGCTGGGTAATTCTCTCCAGTTGATTGACAGATTCGATTCCTTAAGGCATTCAAGCAGGTAATCAATGTCTTCTCCAACTGTTTGAGCATACACATCTCGTTCGGTTGTACTTTCAGGTAGTCGGCTATCTTCAATGCGGCTCCCATAGCGCTTGTACCACGTCTCTAGTGCCACGTCTCGAACCCAATCTGGAACGATGGTAGCCAGCTCATTGAGTGCAGCTCGTAAGGTTTCTGCCACTAATTCCAGGCGGTTTAGCACTCGAATTGATGCTAGTACACGGGTGGAGTCCGTGCGCTGTTTACCCCGTGCTTTGATCAATCCCAGGCGACGACAATTCTCTAACAATCGCTCTAACAGTAAGTGTTCGGCATCACCCGCAATCAGACGTTGGCGAAACTCGCTCAGCACGCTGAAGTCAAAGCCGGAATCAGTCAATTCTAGCCCCAACAAGTACTTCCAATCAATCCGTGCACGCACAGCATCGGCGGCTTGTCGGTCGGAGAGATTCTCGCGAAATTGCATCAGCGTGACCAGTGCGAGTTGCCAAGGTGGAACAGCAGGTTGTCCAGTATGGGAAAACAAACCGACAAAATCGCAGTTGCTAAAGATAGGACCTAATCGATCTCGTAACGTCAGGTAAGGATTTCCTTTTGAGAAAGCAGCTTTGGCAACGCGGGCTGTCTGGTTCGGAACAGGTGGGATTGATGAGGACGTGAGAGACATGTCAATGGTTCCTGAAATCTTGCTGAGTTTCAAGTTAGTTTAATATGACCTCATTCTCCGATCTCTCATGCAATGGTGAATGGCACTAAGAAAAGCAGAAAGCCTTATCACTTAAGCAGTTTGCAGTTGCTTTCGTAATTCATGCCGAGATTTTGTCATGAAGGGATAAGCTTTGGAGCGACGTTTTTTGACTCGTGGTTCACTACGACCTGGGCGTTCTGGAACAGCCTTGTGAACAATAATTTTAAGTAAAGTGCGATAAATGCGGAGTCGTGTTTTGAAAGAAGCAGCTAATAATTTGGGAATGAAGTTGATTAAATGATGGCGAGTACCTTGCAGTGATAGGCGTAAAGGAGGAGTAGTGTAAATAGTTCCAGCCGACCACATTAAGCTACGAAGTAGATTGTAAGCCATCAAATAAGCGTAAATTTCTTTGCGTATCATTGAGGGTGTTTTACATCGCAGAACATCCATACCCAAGCTAGTTTTGAGATGTCTTAAATTTAGCTCAACATCCCAACGTTTACCGTAAAGCCCAACAATTTCGAGAGTAGAATAAGTGGCTCGATCTAAAAGAGTAGTAATTAAGCTGACCCGCCCTGTACGAAAACCAGGAATCACAATATAATAGTAAATCTCTCGCACGGTTATGGAAGGAGGTAGAGCTAAAAATTCATCTTTACTCAAACCTTTTGGGCAAGTTTTAGGCTTATACCAAGTCATTAATTTGTCGCAAGCTCCAACAATTTTACCTTTTCGCATAGTTGTTGCACGAGATTGATGTTGACGAAATACAGCATCACAACTAAGCTTTTTGATAGTAAACATATCGGCATAAGCGCTCGTATGCTCTATCACCTACAAGGACATCATTAGGTTTAAGACAACCGTACAGATTTCTGGCTAATTTAATATCATGAGTGTTCATGACATCGATGCACAAGGCGATGGCGGCACCAGTTACTAAACTAAATATTACACCAATTTTGGCAAGAGGAAATCCACATCCAGGTTTTTGGTTAGTTGGTTGAGGGTACGCTTTTTGGTTCTCTACAGTGTCAGGCATAGAGACAGTTGACCCATCTATCACTCTTACATTTCGACCACACCATAAATATTCTGTTGTCACTTTCTCTTCTAGACTTTGTGCCACCTTGCCAAAAAGTTGTTTTAATAATTTTTCTGGTAATCTTGTCCTAGCTTGGCAATAAGCACTTGTGTCAGTTGATGGAACTTCTACACTTTCATTGGCGAGATAAGCAGTGACTCGGCTGACTGCATTATGGCAACTTTTATCAACATCTAAAACTTGAGATAAAAATGCCCATAAAGTTACTATTGGGTCAAATAGTCGGCAGCGATATTTAATTTGTAGCTCATCAATGATTTTCTGGATTTCCGACTCTGGTAACAGTTCTTGGAATGGTAGTCCCAAGCTTTTTGTGAATTTATCCTTGAGAATTTTCACTCGATTTGGCACAGTAGTAATAGTCATATTCGCTTCCAATCGTCCATTTCTTTTTTATCGGAGTTGGAAGCTTTTTCTACATTCAGAATAATTTTTTAGCAGTTACCTGCATCATCGTTGTGCCAACAACCAAGCTGCTTGTCCAATGCTGCTCTTAATTTCTTAACTCCAATGAGCCAGTCATTCTGCCCAAACCCCTATCTTGCAAAGGATTTCACCTTATCTTAGTGCCATTCGACCTTGATGTAAGTTTCATCCACTCGCCATGAATCATTTGTTGGCTTGAGATGTGAACGACACCGTTTTTCTAGTTCTGGAGCGTAGTGCTGCACCCATCGATATACCGTTGAATGGTCAACACTTAACCCTCTCTCGGTCATCATTTCTTCCAAGTTCCGGTATGAAAGCGGATATCTCAAATACCACCGCACACATAGAAGGATGATTTCGGGTTGATAGTGCCGCCACTTAAACGGGGTTTTTAGAATTCATCAGGTGCAGATAGAAGGATTTTCTCTCAAAGAATTATTTCAGCTTACCACTTTTTGCAACACTACCAACTCACCACCCCATAGCTGTTGTTTCACATGAGGGCAGCGTTTGAACACTTCTCGTGCAGTCAGACTTTTCAACATTGTGACAAGTTTGGTCACACTGTAAGTTGGTACTGATTGCACTAAGAAATGCACATGGTCTTTGTCCACGCCAATTTCGACAAATTTGATTTCGTAACGCTTCTCAATTTCTAAGCACACTTCTCTCAAAACTGCATCCACTTGTTCGTCGAACACAGCCCGTCGATACTTAGCGGGAAATACTAAATGGTAAAGCAAAACTGTTACGTTATGACTTTTATGGATATATTCGCTCATTCTTTGATTTTACGCCGCAAAGCGGCGGGGAATTTGACCCGCAGAG
>NZ_RSCK01000063.1:3115-21845 GCF_003991895.1 Chroococcidiopsis cubana SAG 39.79 | reverse complement strand
ATCGGAGTTGGAAGCTTTTTCTACATTCAGAATAATTTTTTAGCAGTTACCTGCATCATCGTTGTGCCAACAACCAAGCTCAGTAGATCGAAAATTCTCTAGGAAAGGGGTAGAGTCAGGCAAGTGTGAATTGAAATAGTGCCATGACTCTATCATCCCCAACCTCATTATCGGATGCGCCTGTACTGACCGATGAAGCCACCTTGAGTGTCACTATGGAGTGTTTGCTAGAGCATCTGACGGTACCGACGCAAGGGGACTGTACGCCGCAGATGCTATTTCAAGTCCTGATTCGAGCGGCAAGCCAACAGGACAGCATCGAACACACGACGCAACAATTAACGGGTGTACCCAGTGGCAATACAATTCGCTACCACCTAGATAAACTCAAGGATATGAGTGGGCTGGAAGCCCAACTGAATCAGACGCTACAAAGCCGAATTCCGCCACGTATTGCCAAAGGTAAACAGCGGTTGGCGATAGACTTGCACCTAATCCCCTACTATGGCACACCCACCGCAGCCGAATTGCCTTACATCTATCGCTCTCAAGCCAAATCGGGCACTACCTCGTTCTTCGCCTACGCAACCGTTTATGTGATTGCCCGCAACCAGCGCGTTACCTTAGCGATTCATGCAGTGCACCGCCAAGAAACGCTCTTTAGCAACCCTGACCTATCTGCTTGCTGCCCTGGCTCCCCTGCGCCTACGTCTCAAGCGGTTATACCTGGATCGCGGCTTCTTTAGTGTGCCTGTGATTCGTTGGCTCCTGGCGCTCAACTTGCCATTTGTCATGCCAGCGATCGTTCGCGGCAAGCACGGTGGCACCCGCCAATTACTCAAGGGACGCAAGAGTTATTTCACCCATTACAACTTGTGTGGCTCCTACGGAATGGTGGAGTGCAATATGGGCATCGTCTGTCGCTACCAACGCGGTCAACGCGGACGACATGGCATTGGGCACTTGCTCTACGTCATTCACGGCACAACAGTGTCTCTATCCACGCTGCATCAAGATTACCGCTGCCGCTTTGGCATTGAAACCAGCTATCGAGTCAAGAATTCTTGTCGCATTCGCACGACCACCAAAAATCCTGTCGTCCGCCTATTATTTGTCGCCTTGGCGTTTGTGTTGGTTAATCTATGGGTGCATTTGCTGTGGCAATTTGTTAGTCGTCGCCAACCCGGAGTTTGCCTGGTCTATCGGGACTTATTTCCCCTCAAGACGATGCTAGGGTTCTTATCCCATGCCATAGAGCGCCAGTTTCCTGTGATTCGAGCCATTTTTTTACCGCTGCCTAGTTAAACTTGTCGATCTACTGAAGCTGCTTGTCCAATGCTGCTCTTAATTTCTTAACTCCAATGAGCCAGTCATTCTGCCCAAACCCCTATCTTGCAAAGGATTTCACCTTATCTTAGTGCCATTCAGGTAAGTCCCACCTATCACGACCTCACCTTTGAGGAACGCTTCGCACTGTTGGTGGAGCGCGAACAACTCCGACGCGCCCAGCAACGACTGCAACGACGACTCAAACAAGCTCATCTGGGCACCACCGCTAGTCTTGCAGACATTGATTTCACCGTGCCTCGCGGATTGTCCAAGTCAAAGTTCCTGGAACTCGCGCAGGGACAATGGCTCACCGAGCACCTGAATTTGATCCTAGTTGGTCCAACTGGGGTGGGCAAAACCTTTTTGGCATCGGTGCTCGCAGACCAGTGCTGTCAACGCGGTCACACGGTTCGCTATTTCCGATGTGCCGACTTGATCCTGGAGTTGAAACTGGCAAAAGCCGATGGGTCTTTTCAGAAATGGCAACGACAATTAGCGTCCTTTTCGCTACTGATTCTGGATGACTGGCTGCGCGACCCATTGTCGCCAGAGCAGGCACGCGATCTGTTGGACTTGCTCGACGGGCGCTATCGCAATGCCTCTTGTATTTTTACCACTCAACTGCCTGTGAATCAGTGGCATCAGCAGATTCAAGATCCCACTCTTGCCGATGCCATCCTTGACCGGATTGTGCATGACTCGCTGAGGTTAGTGCTTAAAGGGGAGTCAATGCGGAAACTGACTAGTAAAGTTTCGCCCCAACTCGACTCGTAGAGTCAGCCTGAACGGAAACCGCTTTGTCAATTGAGACTCTGTGACCCTTGGTTGATCATTCACGAACATAATTGTAATTTGATTGGCAATCATGTTCGGATGCCATCTCACTTGTGATGAGCGCTGACAATCCAATTCACGAGTCTTTTCTACAAATTGTTTGTGATTCTATTCATGATCCGATACGCTGTATTTAGACCTGCCGAAGTAGATGAGAATCCGGTGCCGAAGTTGAGTGGGATTTAGGTGCCGAAGTTGTTAAGAATCGGGTGCCGAAGTTGTGAAAATACGCACGAGTAGAAGTGAAAGTCAAAATGAGGAGGATTGTATATGTCAAGCGGTTGATGCCCTTGCGGATTCCAAGTGATGACAACATAGCGGAACGCTGAAGCAGAAGCTTCTGGCGGTAGCGAAAGCTCGTACTCGCGGGGTGTTGCTGGTAGATTCGACAGTGCTTCCTTAGTAAAAGTAATGCCAATTGCAATACCTTTGCCAATTTACGAGGGTTCAACGCTCGTGGAAAGGGGATGAATACGTCCCAAAGAAGTGAGCTTGGCAAAAATTTGAGCTAATAAAATAGGCTCAGGCTTTTCGGGAAGCATTTTTAACATTTCACGAACATATTGAAAGCCTCGATAATAAGCTTTCAGGTCAATGATGCCGGAGTTGGGATTGTGGTGACGGAAATCAGAGAGAAGATGATGAGATAAATTCACCATAAAGAAGGCGCTTATTAGCAGCATTAGTCACAGCAGTTTGGCTTAAGTTCATAAAATCTTCCAGCCCCCAAAACTGCTTGGCATCACGAAAATTAAACTCGATTTGGAAACGAAGTTTGTAATAGTCGATGATTTTCTCAAATGACAATTCTAGGTCACTAGAAAATAGAACTACATGGCTACGAGTATTAGTCTTAAGATGAGTTTTGACCACACTTACTACATTGAGAGCCTGGGCAAATTCTTTGTGAAGAAGGGTAGCTTGATAAATCTGACTTTGAATCTCATCTTGAATGGTAGTTTTACATAAATATTTGTCAGGTAAATTACGATAGTCTAGCTTGTCACCGTATTTACGACGAGAGCGACCCTGGGATTCAGGCTTTTGAGCGGGGATATATAATGCTGAATCTTGGCGCAATTTGGAGATGATGTGCAAGTTAACTTGTCTTGCCATCTGTAAGGCATTATTGTTACCAAAATGACCATCTAATCCCAAGTATGTCAGGGGAATAAATCCAGCTAATAACTTGAACAGGGAGTTAATCATCTGCTGAATTCGTAGTAATTCATCTGTGAGAACTACCTGGGTTTTATTCTGATTCTTACTTCCTTTGGGTCGTCCACGCTGACGTTTCTCTTTAGGTTTTACTTCTCGGCTTGGCAACGGGATACTTTTTTCTACATCACTCTTTATCACCTGTTCTATCTGAATCGGAAATGAGTGCCTTTGTTGAACACTTACTAGCGATAATGTAAAAAAAGATAGCCCTGATATCGGTTGACTTACTAGGCTGGAAAAAAATCTATCCAACCCATAAGTTTTTTTACCTGCCTTACTGACTACAACTTCATCTCCTGCCAGCAAATATACCTCATTCGCACGAAATAAAAGAGAAGCGAAAAAACAACCAAAACAACGTCGCCCAAGGTATGACTGTATGAAAGAACCTCAACATCGTCCGGTAACTACCACCAACGCCTGCCCAACGAGAGATTCCTAATGGGACTTTAAAGTTTTCTATGCCCAAATGAAGCCAGATTTAGCTCTATGAGCGGCAAATACATCGAAATGAGTCATCAGCCATCGCACCAGACGAAACTCTACTGCGGTGCGGAATGCCGTCAAAGCTTCTGTGAACGTTTGCAAAGGTTTGGTAGCCCAACGCCTGCGAAACCCGCCAGTTAACTGATGCCAAAGGATAAAGGTGTAGGCGGTAAAGACCAAAATCCAGTGCCGCTTCATGCTGATTGCGTCTCGGACCTGATACTCACTCAAACCCAGCCAGCCTTTGGCTTCTCGATAGAACACCTCTATCCAATTACGTTGTGAGTAAGTAGTTGCTACCCAAGCTGGACTCAAGAATTGCTCAGGCGCATTTGTCAAAAAGTAATCGATTTCGGTTGCTTGTTCCCAAGTGGCAGCATTCAGTTGAATTGCCAGCGTTCGCGCTCCCTCCAACTTGGGTACATGAACAGATAGTGTTGCTACCCAAACTGTGCGCGGCTTGTCGATGCTGAGTTCCACTCTCGTGAAGCACGACGGAGCTAAGTTTTGACCTACCTCCTGCAAGCCATGCTTGCGGGGACGCTCATCAGCCGCCAGTTGGCAGGTCACTTGACGGTTTTTGGCAATGGCTGCAATGTAGGTCAGTCTTCTCGCCTCTAATTGTTTGATGAAAGGTGTATTGTTACCGTAGCCCGCATCAATCAAAGTCACGCCTGGTTTCAAGCCGCGCTTCAAGCAAGTGTCAATCAATTGCATTGCCAAATCTGGCTTTTTGACAAAGTTTGGGTCTTCTTTACCGCCTGCCAGTGAGCTGGCGTGCTGATATAACGCTACATCCAACGGTAAGCGTCTGACTCCGTCATACAAGTGCGTTGTCAGAAGCACAATCCCATTGTCAGTCTTGCCAATTTCACCAATGTACTGCCTTCCAACTCCATCAGTATTGTCTCCACTTTTGCGATGTCCTGAGTCATCTACAATCAGGGTAAACCCTCGGCTAGGATTAGTTTGACGACAAGATTGCATCACTTGCAACCGACGCTGGTTCAGCTTCTCTACATCCGCTCGTAGACTCATTTAAGAAATGTCGCAAGCTGTTGTAGGAACCATCTACTGTATTGCTAGCAAGTTGGCTAAGATTCTTACGTTCGCTCTCTCCTAGTAGTCCCCCTAGATAAATTCGGAACGCTTGCCTCTGCTTTTGGCGAGAAAATATATCGTCGAACCGACGACACCAGTTATCAAAACATGCTGGCATCGCTGCACTTACTTGATCTTTCATTTACGCTGCTCCTGTTGAGACTAACGTAAAACTACCTCGGTGACTGTATTGTATCTCTATTTTTTCTTACTTTTCTACAAAGTCCCACTAACATGGTGACTCTGCCGCTCATTGCCAGCATTGCTATGATAATCTGGTTCATTTGCCGCATCGTTGTCACTTTTATTTGTGGTAGTAGGCATTGCAACAGTGCTAGTATCTCGTACATGGGCTGTTTGTAGTTTTTGAGTTCTCGTTGTGGAAGACAATAACTCTACTACATCAGCCCTCTCTCTTCATCCCCTTGTTTTGGCGAAGGTATTGAATTGTGGAGGGATTTTTCTTACCATCAAGCGTGACAAAGGAGCGAATGACTCCGTTACCTAGCTGTTCTGGCTTGCCGTAGATTTGAACGGCTTGCTTTAGCTTGGGTAGGGTGACAATATTGGTGGTTCTTAAGGTAGGAGCAGAAAAGAAACTGGCAAGGCGATCGGTTAATCCTGGTAGTAATACAATGACTATAGTAGTAGCTACCAGTAGAGCAATAGCTTTTTTATTAGTAATGCTTTTAGAACGTGTATTAGTCATACAAAAGTGGTAATTAAGTTAATAGTCTTCGTCTTACTAACACCCGTTACTCATTATTCTTATATCTACAGGTTCTCATATGGAACTAAACCACTATGCACTGAAAGTGCATAGGTTCCTCGAGGGCTGAAAGCCCGAGTTAACTCATTCCAGTAAGAAATTATCATGTTCCTGATTCGAGGGATTCCGATGATGTTCTAGATACTCCTGCACTAGCTCCTCCGTCAGATTCCCCGTACTCCATGCCCCATACCCAATTGCCCAAAAGTGCTTCCCCCAATATCGTTTTTGCAATTCTGGATATTCTTGGAAGGAGCAATCGCGACGTGCGACCCAAGAGAGGCCGGATCAAATCACTAATACTCTTTGATGGTGGATACTCCACATGCATATGCACATGATCTTTACTCACCACTCCCTTCAGGATCTGCACATCCTCCGCATCACAGATCTGTATAATCAGTTCCCGACAACGTTTCTGGATCTCTCCCTTGAGCACTGGATATCGATACTTTGTTACCCACACAAGATGGACGGTCAATCGAGTTACGGTATGGCTGCCTCTACGCTGATCTGTCATGATCGTTTTTCTCAAAACTACCATGATGTCTCGTTGAAGTCATCGGGAAGTGAGTAGCAACTAAAGTCTCCCAGGAGATGTTGTAGAATTGTTGATAGACTAACATCTACTAGGAAAAATAGCAGCATCGACTGTATCGAAAGTAGACATGATTACACAAGTACTGCATTGTCCTTACTGTCAGGGAGTAGACATTGTGAAGAATGGTAAGACTCCTCAAGGAAAGCAACGCTACCAATGTCGAGAAAAACCTTGTGGTGGTCGAACATTCATTTTAGACTATGTTTATCAGGGTAAATCCAGAAAAACAAAAGAACAGATTGTAGACATGGCACTCAATGGAAGTGGCATTCGAGATACAGCACGAGTATTGCATATTAGTACCAGCACTGTTATTAAAGAATTAAAAAAAAGAAACCGCAATTACAACAAGTGAATTTATCAGTATTAAAGCAACTGAATTGTTCGTCAGCCGCAGTAGATATTTGCCTGGTGAAACCAGAGCAGACAGAGCTAGAGAGAGAATCTGAGCTAGATGAGATGTGGAGTTTTGTTGGGAAAAAAGTTAATCAGAGGTGGTTGTGGCACGCGATAGAGCGTACAAGCGGAAAGGTCTTAGCTTACGTCTTCGGCACTCGTAAGGATGAAGTTTTTCTTCAGTTGAAAGCATTGTTATTACCTTTTGGAATTAGCCGCTTCTACACTGATGATTGGGGAGCATATGAACGTCATCTAGATGGCTCAAAGCATGAGATTGGTAAACGAAATACACAAAAGATAGAAAACAAACATTTAAACCTCCGGACTCGAATTAAACGCTTGGCACGGAAAACGATTTGTTTTTCTAAGACAAGCATTATGCACGACATTGTGATTGGACTATTCATTAATCGATATGAGTTTGGCTTGTTGATTTAATTTTGTATCAACACTTCTAAAACACCTCCCAAAAAACGACGTTAAGACTGAAAAGTAAGTGGAGTATGCGATTGCTTCTTGCGATCGGAAGTCCTTACATCTTCCAAATGAATGCTACAAAGCGTATTATCAGAAGTATTTTGGGGTCTTAGCTACTGATAAGGAGTATTATTAGAAGTCTAAACAGATCGCTTTTGTCTTAATGAAGTTTATTGTTTTACTGCAAAAACGCCATCGAGCGTGAAATTATGAGCAAGTCACCTCGACTAGGAAACATTAGCCCGATTATTCCGGCGGGTAATGATATGGAAAAGGCGATAGCTTTCTATGAAGACCAGCTTGGCTTCATAACAATCCATAAAGAAGGCGATCCCGTGACAATGGCTATTGTCAAACGTGACTCGGCAGAAATATTCCTTCAAAAGAACGACGATCGGCACCTGGCAGAATGGACTACGTTTCGCATCCACGTCGAACACGTCGATCGACTTTATGAGGAGCTTCAGGCAAAGGGCGGCGAGATGATTCATCCCAATGGCAAGCTTGAGATGAAGTCTTGGGGAACAAGAGAGTTTGCAATCCTAGACTCGGCAGGTATCTGCATCACCTTCTACGAATTCTCAAAACGAACCTGACAAGCGTATAGGCTTAGCGACGAAATTTGTTCTGTTACTACGAAAACCCCTATCAGATTTTCTTGTTTCACTAGTTTGCCACCAAAGCTTAGTATAGTTTGAGTTATGAAATACTCCAAAACTTAGTATTTCAAAAGTTTTAGATATATTCTCGCTCTTCTTGATTTCACTGGCGATCGCTCTGCCAGATTATTGATATGTCAACCTGAAAAATCGTGCTGAAACAGCAATAAACGCGGTTTGACGCTCAGTTATCAGCCGCTTCTAAGTTTACCACTAACACCTTTGTAAATATAGCTTTTATATTTAGTGCTTCTTTCAATCAAGCACTAACTATTTCATGCTTCAAATCTTCATCACCAGTTAGATCTTTTTTGGTTTACCCCTTGACTCTCCAGTTGGCTAGAGAATTTAAATTAGTTTTAGTTCTAATGAGGAAAAGAAATGGCTAAGATTAGTTTATTTTTTGGAACTCAAACTAGCAACACGCAAACAGCAGCAGAAATAATTCAGAAAGAGTTTGGTGGAAATAGTGTTGTTGACTTAAATGACATTTCCAAGGCTGAAAAGAGTGATTTTGAAAGCTATAACTACATCATCATCGGTTGCCCAACCTGGAATGTTGGTGAGCTACAAAGCGATTGGGAAAACTTTTTTGACGAATTAGATAGCATTGATTTCAGTGGTAAAAAAGTTGCATATTTTGGTGAAGGCGACCAAATAGGCTATCCCGATACTTTCCAAGATGCAATGGGTATGCTCGAAGAAAAAATTACAGAACAAGGTGGCGAAACAGTTGGTTATTGGTCTACAGATGGTTATGAATTTACTGATTCTAAAGCCTTACGAGATGGTAAGTTCGTCGGTCTGGCATTGGATGAAGATAATCAATCAGACTTAACAGACAAGCGCATCAAAACCTGGGTGGATCGACTGAAGCAAGAATTTGGTCTGTAGGACGCTATGATAGGCAGCTCGTCAAACTCGGAAGCCCCACTTTACTAGCCGCGATCGCCCTGATTCATCGAGATGTAAACCATGTTCGTCGATTTCTTCATCAAGCGACCCGTCTTCGCTATTGTCTGCGCCCTCATCATCTTGCTAGTGGGGCTGATTAGCATCCCCACATTACCTGTAGCGCAGTTTCCCAACATCAGCCCAACGCAAATCGTCGTGAGGGCAAACTACGTTGGGGCAAGTGCCACAGTCGTAGAAGAAACAGTAACAAATGTATTGGAACGGGAAATTAACGGCGTTGAGGGCATGAGATACATGGCTTCAACCAGCAGCAACGACGGTACTAGCAAAGTCACCGTTACGTTTAGATTAGGATACAATCCCGATACCGCACTGGTAAACGTTCTCAACCGAGTCTCTGTAGCCGAACCGCGATTACCTCAAGTGGTACAACAAACGGGAGTCTCCGTCAGCAAGCAATCGAGTGCAGCCATTTTGGGCATTGCAGTTTACAGCCAAGAGTCAGACAAATACGACGAGAACTTCATCAGCAACTACATGGATCTCTACGTCCTCGATAGTCTAGAAAGAGTTGAAGGCGTGAGTAATGTTGCTCGGTTTGGCGAGCGCCGCTATGCCATGCGACTGTGGCTGAACCCACCTCAGATGGCAAGCCGAGGCTTGACTACCCAAGACGTGGTAGATGCGCTCAACGAGCAGAACATCCAGTTGGGAGTCGGACGTATTGGGCAACCACCTGCCCCTAACGAGCAGCTATATCAAATTGACGTACAGGCTCAGGGTCGGCTGAAAGAAGCAACCGAGTTTGAGAATTTGGTGTTGAAAACAGGTGCAGATGGTACGCTGGTCAAGCTCAAGGATGTGGGCAGAGCAGAATTAGGAGCCGAAGATTACAGCTCTACAGCTAGCTATAGCAATCGTCAGGCAGTGGGCTATCAAATCTTTCAGCTTCCTGGCAGTAATGCTTTGACTGTTGCTGATGGAGTTAAAGCTGAGTTGGCGCGACTGGCAAAGGATTTTCCCCCAGGTATTGTCTATGAAATTCCTTATGATGCAACTCTATTTGTCGAAGAGTCGCGTCAGGAGGTAGTGAATACTTTGTGGCAAGCGATCGCTCTTGTCGTCCTGGTGATTTTCGTGTTCTTACAAGATTGGCGTGCTAGCCTGATTACCGCGATCGCAATTCCAGTTTCTTTAATCGGCACTTTTGCATTCGTTAAAGCATTCAATTTCTCCATCAACAGCCTGACGTTGTTTGGCATCATTCTGGCAACTGGAATGGTAGTGGATGATGCCATTGTCATTGTCGAAGATATTGCTCGTATGATGAAAGAAAAAGGGCTAAGTCCGCTTCGAGCTGCATCTGAGGCAATGCACGAGCTATTTGGAGCTGTAATTGCAACTTCGCTCGTACTCATGGCAGTATTTGTTCCGGTTGCTTTCTTTCCAGGCTCTACCGGACAGCTCTACCAACAGTTTGCCCTCACTATTGCCTTTGCGATCGGCGTTTCCACCTTCAATGCTTTAACGCTTACGCCTGCCCTTTCTGCCTTGCTGTTACGCCAGGAACCGAGATATCCAGGGATCTTAGGCTGGATTTTTACTCGGTTCGATCGGTTTCTAGACTGGTTGGGCCGAAGATACCAGCAGACGCTCCACCTCCTAACACGCATAAAAGCGATCCTAATTGCGGCGTTCGTTGCATCTTTATTTCTTACGGCTTGGCTTTACCTTCGCACGCCGCAAGCCTTTCTTCCCGATGAAGACCAAGGCTATTTTATCAACCTAATTCAGGGACCGGATGGCACTTCACTTAATTACACCAGCCAAGTTATCGAGCAAGCTGAAACTATACTGCTGAAAAATCCTGCAGTTGCTGGAACATTTGCCTTGGGCGGTTTTAGCTTTACGGGTAACACTGCTAATCAAGGTTTGATTTTAACACCGCTCAAGCCTTGGGGCGATCGCCAACAACCTCACCAATCCGCTCAAGCGGCGATCGCTCAAGTGCAACAACCCCTTTCTGCGATTTTGGAAGCAACTGTACTTCCCGTAAATCCTCCGGCGATTCAAGGTTTGGGTAGTATAGGCGGTTTTGTCTTTCAGTTGCAAGATCGGAGTAATAACAACGAGATCGATACCCTCGTACAAACGATGGGTAAGTTGTTAGAGCGGGCTAACCAGACACCAGAATTGCAAAGGGTATTCAGTACTTATACCGCTAATGCCCCGCAGTTACTCGTTCAAGTCGATCGCGACAAAGCTAAAGCTTTACAAGTGCCTGTAGACGAGATCTATAGTACGCTACAAATTTTTATCGGTTCGCGCTACGTTAATGACTTTGAAGCATTTCGACAGACTTACCGAGTTTACGTCCAGGCAGATACGCCGTTTCGGTCTAACCCCAAGAATATCGGTCAACTGTACGTGCGATCGCAAACGGGCGAAATGATTCCCCTGAGCAATCTCGTCAACGTTACGTCTACTACGGGACCGCAAACAATTAATCACTACAACCGATTGCGCTCGATTGAAATCAATGGTGCGTCAGCTCCTGGCTTTAGTTCCGGTCAAGCTATTCAAGCAATGGAAAAACTAGCTGCTGAGATACTACCAGCAAGTATGGGTTACGAATGGTCGGGAATTTCTTTAGAAGAGATCGAGTCAGGCGGTCAAGCTCCGATCGTTTTTGCTTTTGGTCTGCTCTTTGTCTTTTTGGTATTGGCTGCTCAGTACAATAACTTCATCGATCCCTTGACCATCATGTTATCCGTGCCTTTGGCAATCTTAGGGGCATTGCTCGCTCAGTCAATGCGCGGCTTGTACAACGATATTTACTGCCAAGTTGGGTTAGTCATGCTGATTGGCTTGGCAAGTAAGAATGCCATTTTAATCGTGGAATTTGCCAATCAACTGCACGAGCAGGGACTTTCAGTTACCAAAGCAGCCGTGCAAGCTTCTCAAGAACGCTTGCGACCGATTTTGATGACCGCTATTTCAACACTACTCGGAACTTACCCGTTGGTGGTTGCTACGGGGGCGAGTTCAGCCAGTCGTCAATCGCTCGGTACGGCAGTTTTCGGAGGAATGCTAGTTGCGACATTTTTGAGTTTGTTTGTCGTACCGATTTTATATATCGCGATCGGTTCTGTTCGCTTGCAGTTATCTCGTTCCCGAAAAGCTGCGTATTCAGACAATAATCGGGCTTAATTGCTGAAATTATGAGAAAAATCCTTGACTCTCTAGCCTACAGGAGAATTTAGGATTAATTGACTGCTGGAAAATAGGAGAAAGTTTATGAATCGTTTAGCGATCGCGTTTACCATAGCAACTACCTTATTATTCGTTCAAAGCTGCTCGTCATCATCGAACATTCAAGAAACAATGGCGAGTAGTACAACCGAGCATAACGAGCATGCACAAGCAAACGTGAACCATGAAGGACACGGGATGGATCGTGCTAATGACGGAGAGAAGAAAACTGCTACCAAAGCCAAACTGACAACTCCAGACAAGATCGCTCCCAATACCTCCGTTGAATTAGCGATTGAAATTCGAGACTCCAATGGAAACGCGATCGCCAATTTTGATACGTTCCAAGAAGAACTGATGCACTTGATTATGGTCAGCGACGATCTACAGTCGTTCGCACACTTACATCCTGTTTACAAAAGCAATGGACGCTTTGAGGTGGAAGCTCGTTTTCCCAAACCTGGAAGCTATACGTTCTTCAGCGACTATAAACCGACGGGACAACAGGAACGAGTTTCAGTGCTGAAAACAAGAGTTTCTGGAGATCGCCCACCTGCTGTAAAAATGGACGTGAGTCGCACGAAAACGTTTGCCGATACAAAAGTCAATTTGGAACTGTTTGAAGCAACAGTTAAAGCAGGTGAAGAAGTCACTTTGGTGTTCGATCTACAGGATGCAGCCAACAACAAGCCGATTGCAGATTTGCAACCTTACTTAGGAGAAAAGGGACATTTGGTTATCCTGAGACAGTCATCCCCTCTCACATCGAACGATTACGTCCACGCTCATGCACTCAAAGATACACCCCCTGGACAAGTGCATTTTGCCACTCGCTTTCCTCGCTCAGGACAGTATAAGCTTTGGGGTCAATTTAACCGCAATGGTAAAATCGTCACGGCTGATTTTTGGGTGAATGTTGTATAGAGTTCGAGCTAATTATGAATCGTAGCTGTCGCTACCATCATTCCCCAAACGACATTAAAGCGGAATTTTGTAGCACGGTGAATGTCAAAACCTGCTAGCTCCAGCAAGTGATGAAACTCTGCTTCGGTGTAACATTGCTGATAGGCTGGGTCAATAAATTTCAATGCCAAATCGCAGAGCCGACACAGCAGATAATCTTTGCACCAATCTAGAATTACTACTCTACAGTGAGGCTGCAAAACCCGCTTTATTTCTACTAATACTGCCACAGGGTCTTCAAAATAGTGAAAAGAACGTTGCCCATCACCCGCCGCAGTTATCTCGAATGCAAACAGATATCCTCTGGCGGTCTGGTGCATGGGCGTTTATGTTATACCGCTGTAATGCTCAGCCTAGATAAATTAGCTCGAAAGTTTGTATTTGCAAGAGAGAATAAGACAAAAGAGTATTTGTAATTATCAGCGACATATATCAAATCGAATGATTAATAGGAACATCAATTCTAGAGCGTGCCACACACACATTGTTTTTGATGATGTAACATTCTACAAAATGCGCTCCGTGGAAATCGCTGTGTTCGAGCCTTTGATGGTTTCCACCATCGCTCAGGATTTGTCCTCTGATACAATTTCTTCTTACTGCTTCCTCTTCGACATTACGAACTTTCCATTTAACTGAAAATGGTTTTGGGACATCGCAATCAGCAATAAAGAATTCTAGCTTTTTCCCCGGAAGTAAGGGAAGTCTTTTGAGTAAAAATTCACGCAATAAGCGAGTCATAAAACCATCTTGTGAAACTCGGCAATCTACTTTCAAATTATATTGAAGATGGATTGGAAAATAATTCTCAATAAACTCTTCGGTGTCGTCGCAGTTTGTAAGGATATTCTTATCTTGTCTTGTATTAGATGTAGAAGATTCACTCAAACAGCTAGCGGTTAATTCTTTGTAAGAATCGAAAACAAATCTATCATTACCAAAATGACGTTGCCATGCCTTACAAGCATTCTCCAAGGATGTATTGTCATCCAAGGCTTGCTCAGCAGATTTAATGAAACTATCAAGTTGAGTTAAAAGATATCCTTTATTTGTATTACTACAAGTCTCCAATAAGTTTTCATCTACAGGAGTTGTAGGTCGGTAACATGCAAAATTTAGTGTCAGGCTACTCTTGATGTTGACCAAAGTCTTGTAGAGAGAAACATCATCATATTCATCATAAATAATATTATTGGTAGCTAGGATTGAGAAAATGAGTCCACTTGGTAAATCACCTTTTCTGTAATCACTCCAAGCCTTTAAATAACGTACAATTCGCTTAAGCTGACCATTATCGCTGGCTTTTTCATTAAACCACTTAATAAATTCTCTAGGATCGCTTTCAATCCATCCCTTATTTTTATGAGCTAGGCGTGGAGTCTGTCCCTCAATGATATAGTAAATGGGAAGATCGAGGTGATAATGTCTGGCATAGACAAGTCTTACACAGGTTTGCTTGCCAATAGGTTCTTGTTTTGTATGCCCATTTACAGCTTCAGAAATCCAACTGTGAAAGGTAGAAATACTTTGATTCGGCTCTGCTTCTACTTTGAAATAGATACCATCATCAATATCAAATTCTCCATCAAGAGGTTCAATAATAGTGTTCATTATAAATGAACCCTGACCATGAAACTTTGGAGAAAAACCGTTTTTCTTATCTCGAAAATAATTTCTAATTTTTTCACGAACAGCATCACGGGACGCGCGCAATATCTTTTTTCGACTAGAGCTTAAAGCAATAGCACTGTTCAAATCTAAAAATAAATTATGACAGTTTGCCATACTACTATCTAATAATGTACTGCTTGCGCTCTTTGAAAAATTCGGTAATCTCTGGTTTTCTTCCCCACAAAAGAGCTTGGTCTTTGCCCATTTGAAACATCAAGTTCAATGCTTCGCACGAAGTATTATCTAGATTAATAATTCGTGCTTGTTCTGGAGATAAAGGGACACCAGGAATACGCACATAATCAAATGGAGAATCGCAATGCTGTGCTAGAGTTTCCACGAAGTAACCTGTAAGATGTGCCTGTCCCTCAAAAAACGTAGCGATCAAGTCCTTATTCCAATCGACAACCGAACGGTGATATTTTTTAAAGAACCGTCTACCAGGATTCGGCTCTAGAGAACCAATAGACATCACCATTAACTTCTGGAACCTCTTTTTATTACCGATGAAATATCGAAGTGCCTCTACCACGCCAATTAGTGTTGGATTGTTTGCATAAATCCCACCATCAATAAACTGTTTTTGATCGTAAGTATCGATAGTAACAATCGGTAAATAAGCAGGTGCAGCACTTGTTGCAAGAGCTATGTCAACATATTTTGTTCTATTATCCCTACAGAAATTACCTTCATTATGATCGAACTTAAAAATGAAAGGTCTGCCATCAGTTAAAGAAAACGCAGGAATACAAAGTAAACAGTAAGAGTCCGCAAGAGTTCTCTCTCCGAACATCTCTTCTAATGCCTTCCTCAATTCACTGTTGTCATACTTACTTCGTAGAAAAAATTGTTGGAGCGAACTTAGAAAACCATTGCGTTGCGGAAAGATATACTTACCCCGCCTATAATATAAATTGCTGATTAACCCGACAGGTATATGAAGTGACAACCCCAGTGCAATTAAACCACCTGTTGAAGTGCCGCAAATGAGGTCAAAATGATCCACGATTCGACAATTAAATCTGTCCTCAAAATGTTCTAAAATTCTGGACGAATACAACCCTTTAATTCCCCCTCCATCTATTGATAGGACTTTAAATACCTGCGATCCTGAAGTAGACAAGGGATAAGAGGAATCCATATTCGTTGAACTGGGTGCTTGAGCAAGAATATTCCATATATAGCGTACACATTGAAGCTTGACCGCTATATATGGAATTTATAGAATCTTAGCCATTGTTCCTACTGTATGTGTATTACTCGAGTAGTACGGATTACCGTACTCTCTTGACGGAAACCTAAAAGTGGTAACTAAAACTGAGCCGACTATCTCATCAGCAAATTCCAGATAGCTTAATGCTGGAGGTTGACAGATAGCTTTTTGTTTACGTTATTAACAATTAGTCAAAGCGGTATAACTGGCAGATACAACGACATCAAAGCTGCGATCGGCAAATGGTAGTGCTGACGCAGGCGCAGTATGAAACGAAACGTTGGGGTAGGTGTGAAGTTTTTGGCGGGCGATCGCCAGCATCTTTTCGGAAATGTCTACTCCCATTATCTCTTGCGTCGGCTGCTGGGTCAGTACCAGCCGTTCAAATTCTCCCGTTCCACAACCAATATCCAGCACTTTGTCCTGGGAAGAAATCTGCGCCCAGGTTTGAAGAATTGACAGCGTGTTGGTAATATAGCTGTTCCAGCGGCGATCGTATTTCGCTGCCATTCGATCGTATTGTTCGCGAACTGTGGTTTTAGTCATGTGGATTTTGGATGATTGTTGAATGACCAACTGCGAAAAGAGTTGCGGAAAACTCCCATACAACTTCAAGTCCTTTTGGTTGCTACACCAATGATTTGTGAGCTAACAATTGCTGGAAAGTTAGCCCGAAAGTACTGGTAATCTACACCGCCAATTTCAACTTAGAGGCTGACCTACACCAATAGCTTGTAGTTGCTCTTGATTTGGCTTGCCAGTCAAAACCAGTTTTCCATCGAGCGCCAGCGCGGGAACTGCCTGAACCCCATATTTCTGGGCTTTTGCCAGGTACGTTGGATGTGTCTGTCCCTCTCGCAGGTCATATATTGACACCTCACAACTAGAACAAGTCAGTTCTTGCACCAATCGGACTGTCTCGTTGCAAAGAGGGCAGTCGGCTACAAAAATTTCAATCTTACGAGTTGCCATAATTTCCATCACAAACGCATTAAAATTTTTTCCTGCTACTATTCTTATTCTGGATTCTCTCGCTAACTGGAGAGTCAAGAGGAATGAAATATTTTTCGAGCGACAATCTTTAAAAAGATAGGTTGATAGCCGAGCATAGCTTGAATTCTAATTGTGAGGCAATTTTACGATCGCTTGATTCTCCAGCCGACTAGAGAATTCAACATAGCTCTATGATTTTGAGCAAGCAACTATACAGTTGATGATTGAAAAATTGTCTTAAGGACTTACTTAAATTGTCGTATGTCAAATCGTCAAAACGCCATGCACTTCTTTGGTTGGCTGGATTCGCCCGAATGGAATGTGAGTGTATTCTCATTTTTGTTGTCTTTCTTTTGGGAAATTCAGCAAATGCTGTTTTATCGAGTTCCATCTGAACTTTCCTGCTTTGAGATCACTAGAAATTGCACTCTCGCTACACTAGGGGATGTTGGAATCTCACTTACCTCTTTTTGGGTAGTTGCAGCTATATCAAAATCGCGTCAATGGTTTCATCAACTAAGCCGCTGGAACGTCGGTATTTTTACATTTGTAGGAGTTGTTATTACAGTTATTTTTGAAGCCCTAGCAACTGGACCTCTGGGTGTATGGACATATGCCAATTCTATGCCAACGCTCCCCTTCTTCGGTACTGGACTAGTGCCACTATTGATGTGGATGCTGATACCGCCTCCGACAATTTGGTTCGTCAATCGTCAACTTTCTCATGTCAGATATAGAAGCTCGAAACCAATGTAATGAGGTACTTTGCCGGTCGATTTCTAAACAATAAGTTGGCTCGTGCATTACTCTGGTATCGCTGATGAGCAGCGCTTATCCCTTATAAAGTAAAGGAGTTTGCCTAGTAACCTTCTAAAGCCTTTATTTGCTAGTCTTGAGTTAAATCTCAGTGGTTGATTTGGTAGTAATGCGTTAGCCAAGCAGCGTGAATTAGAGTTGAGGGGCATCATCGATGACTAATCCCCTGTTATTGACAAAATTCCACATTCCACCAGTTAGAGCTTCTCTGGTACGGCGCGATCGCCTGCTCGAACGGTTGAATTGTAGTTTGGAAGGCAAGTTAATCCTAATTTCGGCTCCGGCTGGTTCTGGTAAAACCACCCTACTGAGCGAGTGGTTGCGTCAAACTAATCTACCTAGCAGTTGGTTATCGCTAGATGAAGGGGATAACGATCCGATCCGCTTCTGGACTTATTTTGTTGCTGCTTTACAACAATCCCACCCCAATATTGGAGCCACAACGCTCTCCATGCTGCGATCGCTCGAATCCCCATCGTTCGAGTCTTTTTTGATCCCGCTCATTAACGAAATTACTAGTCTTTCGGACGAGCGGATTTTAGTTTTGGACGATTATCAAGCGATCGCCGCTCGTCCAATTCATGAGGCTATGACCTTTTTGCTCGGTCGTTTGCCATCCCAACTACACTTGGCGATCGCTAGTCGCGTCGATCCACCCCTACCACTAGCGCGATGGCGCGTTCGCAACCAGTTAACGCAACTGGGAGCAGCAGATTTATGCTTCACCCTAGCAGAGACGACTGCATTCATCAACCAGTCAATGCAACTATCTCTATCTCAGGAACAGGTAGTAGCAATTCAGGTACGGACGGAGGGATGGATTGCAGGATTGCAACTGGCGGCGCTATCATGCGCGCTGTCAAAGACATTTCGTCATTTATTGCATCGTTAACAGGCGATCGGCATTACATTCTGGACTACCTAGTTGAAGAGGTGCTGGAGCATCAGCCTAAACCTCTCCAGTCATTTCTCCTACGCACTTCCATCTTAGAGCGAATGTGCGGCGATCTTTGCCAAGCAGTTGTGGGAGG
>NZ_RSCK01000063.1:0-2880 GCF_003991895.1 Chroococcidiopsis cubana SAG 39.79 | reverse complement strand
GAACGAGCCTTGCAGCAGTTGCCTCAAGACGATTCTTGGCTGCGGGCAGTCATTCTACTCAATCTCGGCGTGACTTACTTCGTTACAGACAACTATGCAGCGGCTAGAAGGTTGCTGCCCGAAGTGACTCAAATCGGTCAAAACAGAGGCATAGCAGAGCCGGCGATCGCCCCATTGTATTTGCAGGCGCAGTTTCTCGCCTTGCGCGGTCGGCTCGATGAGGCAACCGTTCTGTGCCAGCAAGGAGTCGCTCTAGCCAGGGAACGCGGCTGGTTATCCACTTATGCAGGTGTATTGGTACAAGTGGCAATGGGGGAATTGCTGCGAGAACAAAACCAATTAGCAGCAGCCGCACAACACCTAACCGACAGCATCGAGCGCGGTATTCAAACTCAACAGCCAGGTTTGATGATGGGTTACATCACCTTGGCTCGCGTGCGTCAGGCGCAAGGGGACACCCAAGCAGCAATGGATGCAATTAAGACAGCTGGGCAATGTCAAGTTTGGCTGTGGGCGACGATTCTTTCTGTTCCGGCTTGTCAGGCAAGATTAAATCTAGCACAGGGGAATTTAGATGCTGCGATCGCTTGGGCTCTAGATAGCGGTTTAAGCGTGGATGGCGAATTACGATACAGTTTTACTGACGAGTTTCCAGTTGGTTCGGAGCTGGATTACCTAACTCTAGCAAGAGTCTTAATTGCTCGTGGCAGGTTGGCAGATCTAACTAAGCCATATTTAAATGATGCTCTGCGACTACTAGAGCGACTCCATGATTTTACCGCAGCAGGTGGGCGCAAAGCACGAGTGATGGAAGTGTTGATGCTGCAAGCTTTAATTTGGCACATTCGTGGAGATCGGAAGCGATCGCTGCATCTACTACAACAAGCACTCGCTCTTCCCCATACAGGAGACTACATCCGTTTATTTGTGGATGAAGGTTAGCCGATGGCAGAATTATTGCGCGATGCTGCTGCGGAGAGGATTCATCCTCAATCTGTCAATCGCTTGTTAGCAGCCTTTAGTCATGTTGAGGGGACAGATGCTAGAGTTCAGCCACTCATCGAACCATTGAGCGATCGCGAACTGGAAGTTTTGCAACATCTAGCCCAAGGTCTTTCCAATCGGGCGATCGCCACTCAACTCTTTGTCAGTCTTGCCGCAATTAAATGGCACGCCCGTAATATCTACGGCAAGCTGGATGTTGCCAACCGCACTCAAGCAGTAGCGAAGGCAAGAGAATTAGGGATTTTGGTATAAGCCATAACACAAGATAATTTGGCAATGCGATCGCGATGTGCTGTACGGGCGATCGTGGTTTAAAACCAATGTTCTGATTGGTTGATGAGAGTTTTTTCTTACCGTCGTGTCGCTCTCATTGCAAAAAACACCGCTAGCATAGCGAATAATAACCAAATACCAACGATAACTGCTGCGGCTAACCAATTCGTTGGCTTGTGGCGCTGTAGGCTTCGCACCCGTTCGCGATATTCTGCCATAACATCTGCTGGGATCATCTTGATTGCTAGCGCAATACCGAGCGGAACCAAGATCAGATCGTCAAGATAGCCCAAAAGCGGAATTGGGTCGGGAATCAGATCGATTGGACTGAAAGCATAGCCTACGACACACGCCACAAATATTCTGGCGTACCAAGGCACGCGAGGCTCGCGATATGCCAGATACAAAGCATACAGTTCTGCTTTGAGGTGCTTTGCTTGTTGCTTTAGCTTGTCAAGTCTTGTCATGTTTGTGGCTTACTTGAAGAGGGGAATAATCCAAGCAGCAGCAATACTAAACAGGACAATAGCTTCTAAGACTTTCAGCGTAGAAGCTGACTGCAACCAATTTGCGACTGCAACTAGTTGCAAATCGTTCCACCAGTTGAGAAAATGCCCCAACCACAGAGTAGGGCGATCTCGCTCGCGGTATTGCCACTTTAGCACTGATGTCAGTAACGATCTACCGCCAACCCTAACCACCATTAAGAGGTGGAGTGCAACGCATAACACCATCGTTACCCACGAAATCAGATGAATGTAGTACCATGTGTGGTTCAGTTCCCCATTTGGCAACCACTTTTCGTCCATCATCTTGCCAGAGAAGAGAGCAAAAGTTAGTGCCAGAATCACAATTGTATTGGTTAACCGATGCAGCGTGTACCACCATATCGGTTTACCTATTTGAATTAGCTTCGTAAGAGAATCTTGTTGAATCAGGCGTTGCTGTCCGCGATGAAAGGCATACAAAGCAAACAGAGGAAATAAAAGCAAAACATACAGCCCAAAAGTACCATGAATGCTTTCAATTGCCTCAAATCGGGGTAAAGGAATACGTCCCCACCGTCCATCATAGGTATCATAAGTCCAAAAAGCCGTTCCAATTGCACATAAAACAAATAAGCCAATTAATCCATGTAAAATCCGAAAAAGAAGTGGCTGATAAGGCTGAGGCAATTTCATCAAATCTGCTAATAAAATTAATCAGAAACTATCCGTTAATAGAAGTTTTAGAAAATATGTTTATCTTACCAAAATAGTATTAAGTCGAAACAATAGCGTAGTTCAATAAACTGAAATTTCAGTCATATTGCTTATCCTCAACTTCCGAAATTGGCACACTCTGAATCTCGATCGCAGATAGCCAGTATACGGTAAGGCAACATCATCAGTTGCCGTGGTGTCTTATCGGTGTCTTACCATCAGTGTAGCCCCGTAGCATATTAGGGATGTGCGTAAAAATAAGCTACCAGTCAGGTTGGGCAAATAGTCACGTCCCATTTAGGCAAAGTTTCAGAACGTTACCAGAAGGGGTGAAGTGATTCTAACTCTTGAGCCGAAGCAGATACACCTTTTTCATAAGTTCTCTCGATGAAGCGCACTA
>NZ_RSCK01000062.1:0-38273 GCF_003991895.1 Chroococcidiopsis cubana SAG 39.79 | reverse complement strand
GATTTGGTACTTCATTCATGGCTACAATGCAGAGTTAGACAGGATTTGAGCTTCACCACTACTTCCATATCACTACCAATATTCCTATGGCGAATATTATTAACCAATCTCCAAACCCCTTAATTATTTGTTCGGAATGTGGTCAAGATGGGGGTTGGGGAAATGTATTATCTATAAGTTACCTTCTAGAACCACAAACTAAATTTCAATTATTTCCTGGCGCAGATATTCAACAAATTTCCGACACTTTTAGCGATGTATTTTTCCTCAATGCTTCTGAAAAATTACAAGATACTCTAAAAAAAGCACACAACGGGGATATAGCTCCAGTTTTCAAGCACGATCAATCTCTATGGAAGTTAAAAAAATAAATTATCTGAGATTCTCTTTAGGTACTGGACTGGTAATCAGGGAAAGTATCAAATCCACGAACAAAAAAGGGATTCAGCCAGTGAAATCGAACGGTGAGAAAATTGCATTGCCATAGCCAGTGTTGTGTCTTGGTTATCGAGGTACTTATACCTGCTTACTTAACACCTACACAACCACAATTACATTTTTAGACTTTGCCTGTCGAAATCGATTTGGATCGAGATCTCAAATCATTTCGATCCTAGAATTCTAGAATTCTCATATAGTAAAAGTTTTAGACTACACCAAATTCACCAGTAAATTCGCTCTTGCCCTTGTGTTGCTTCAGTTTTCAAGGATGGGATCGCAATGGTCTAGGATATAAAACCATTTCACACTCCAGATACACTTGGGTCTCACTGATAAGCGTGTAAGTCTAACTCTGATTATTGCGAGCGATCGCTTTTCGATAAGCCGCCTCAGCCGCCACCCCACGACCGTACTCGCTGTAGCGCCGGAAAGCGCTTTCCGATTCGTGCCGCGTCAGCTTCCGTGCTAGATAACTGTCTATACCCATCAGCACTAAGCGAGTGGCAAAGGTATGGCGCAACTGATGTGGATGAACTACCAGCAATCGTTGGGCTTTTGTTTTCAATCGGGGTGGTAGGTGCGCCAATGCGAATGGGGGAAAATTAGATGGATTGCTGTAAGCTAAAAATGCTTGCATTTGTTGGGTTTGAGTTTCATCTAAAAAGCTAGGTAATTCATGCCGCCCAAACCAATCCTGAATTAGCATTCCACAAGCAATGCGTCCTAAATCCCGTATCATTTTATAAATGCCATCGTATCCCAAGCGTCGTGCCTTCAGCTTTGGCTTTGGGGAATGGGAGAGGAATAGTGGCTCGTCTGACTCCATAGTACTCTTCTGTTGTCGCCTTGCTTCCAAGTAGCTGTCTACAGCCAGCGATGATTCTGGAGCTAGGGGAACCCAACCAGTACTATCGTGCTTGGCTTGTCGGATAAACACCCGCTCGCCGTCATAGTCAGACACGTTTAACTGTGAAACTTCTTCTGCCCTCAACCCATGTTCCAGCACGGCGAGGATTGCCCGGTCGCGCAATTGCATTTCGCCTCGATATTCCAACGCTTCATACAGAGCTTCGACTTCGGAATCTGACAAATGCTGTGGTTGTGGCTTTTTCTGGGGCGGGATCGTCACGGCAACTGTAGGATTTTCATCGATGTAGTAGCTGGCAACCATCCACTTGAAGAAGCTTTTGAGTGCGGTCATCGCAGCTGCAACTGTAGCTGGCGATCGCTGCTGCTTCCCATTGTCGGATCGTAAAGTTTCTAAGTAGCACTTATAGGATGCAATATCACGACCATTGATGTCGTTCCATGCCTTATCCGTCCAGTTTACGAAGCGCCTCAGCTCCCGCTCGTATGCTTTTTTCGTATTCGGCGCAATCGTTCTAGCACGGAAAAATTCCTCCACGCGCAGCCAGCGCAAGTCGCAAGGGGGTTGGGTTGCCTTTGGAGTTGCGTTGCGATGGTCGCGACTTAGCGTTCCGCCTTCGGCATCGCCTTCAATGCTATGAAACTCCAGAATCGGTAATGGTTTATTCATTGGGGTGACTCAAAAATTCGGCTTAAATCCAACACAAAACCAGGTAGTACCTCTTCTCCAGATAAGCTACTAGGAGAATTAAGGATTTGTTTTGGCTGACCTTGACGATAAATCTCTACAATTCTTTGTTGCGGATTAATTAACCATCCAAGCTGTACCCCATTCTCCATATATTCCTGCATCTTGGCTTGCAGTGGTTCTAATTCATCCGTAGCCGAGCGCAGTTCAATGACAAAATCGGGTGCAAGTGGGGGAAATTTTCTTCGTTGCTCTGGAGTCAGCGCCTCCCACCGCGATAATTCTACCCAAGCTGCGTCAGGGGAACGGTCTGCACCGTTGGGTAATTTAAATCCAGTAGAAGAACTGAAGACAACTCCCAATTGAGTTTGTCGATTCCATATGCCTAGATCGACAATCAAATCTGCTTCACCTTTACCTCCCTCACCTCCAGTTGGTGGCATGACAACTAATTCTCCAGTAGCAGTGCGCTCTAACTTTAAATTTGGATTGACCTGACAGAGATTGTAGAAATCATCGTCATTCATGTGAACTACGGGTGACAACTTGAGCGTAAGGGCAGACATGGTAATTTCCCCAATGCTACCTAAATTATAGTTCCTGTTAAGCCAGATATGTCACTAATATCTGGCTTACACTATACTTACACTAAATTAGCTACCATGCTAGACTGAGGAGAGATTCCTACCCTGTATCCGTCATGGGTCGTCACATCAGTAAAATTTGTCGGCAGTGTGCCACCCTATCTGTCGAAGATGCCAAGGAGCTTCACGGCGAAAATGGCGATCGCTGTTGGAATCCTCGAATTTGCCATCGTCGGCGCTCTCACTACCGTCACCGCGATGACAACAACCGCTCCCGTCGCCGAACGAAGAGGATAGGAATTTCGGTAAGTACAGAGCTATCAGTTCCAGTCGAGATCGAACCGCCAGTCCCTCAAAGCGCGATCGCTGCTGTTTTGGTACTGTATCGTCAGCACAAAAACTCGCCAGTCCACGCGGTTGCAGCCGAAATCTGGCAAGGCAGTCATCTGATTGCTTCTGTCAAACCCGTTCACTGCATGGGGATGCGCGGCGATCGAGTCAGCGAATATCTTCAGGAAATCTTACAACTACTCACACAACAATTTGGAGTTGTGCGGTTTGAGGACATAATTAAAGAAGTCCCCGTCCAAAAGTGTCCGATTCGACCCTGCCCTTTGCAAATTTAGTGGTGCAACTATGAGCGATCATTCCAATGGCGATGCCTCGGGCGGTTCGCGAAGCGACCATCGCGCTCTTAGCACTTCCAAAGCGGATAATACTCTAGCTAGGGTGGCATTGCCTCCAGAACAGCGGTTAACTTTATCCGATGTCAGTTGGGATACTTACGAAAAGTTGCTAGAAGCATTTGGCGAGCATCGGGCAGCGCGGCTGACTTACGATCTCGGAGTATTAGAATTCATGGTTCCACTAGAAGAACATGAAAACAAGAGCGACTTAATTGGCGTTTTTATTCGCACTCTAGTGGAAGAAAGCGGGTGGAATATTAAAAGTTTGGCATCGACAACGCTCAAGCGCGAAGATTTGAAAAAGGGAGCCGAACCAGATAAATGCTACTACATCCAAAACGAAATGCTGGTTAGAGGCAGAACGATCGACCTCAACCGCGATCCACCGCCGGATTTAGTCGTGGAAGTGGACATTACTCACACTGATATAGATAAGAATGCGCTCTACGCTCAGTTAGGGATACCGGAATTTTGGCGCTACGATGGCGCAGTTCTCAGGATTTACCAGCTCGCTACGGGAGAATACCAAGAAGTTTCCGCTAGCCCTACATTCAACTGGTTAGAGAAGGAAACGTTTTATCAATTTTTAGCACAATGCCGCGATCGAGGAGAAGCGAATGCCAATCGGCAACTGAGATCGTTCGTCCAAGCACAACTAGCAAAATTGTCCGAATAGACCCAATCGACAAATGCAAGCGATCCAACTCGAACTTGACTTATGGAATAACTTGTCAGCAGCTGCCGCTGCTCCACTTGCTGCTAACATGAACCAACTGTGGCAGGATTTGGAAGTGGCGATTGCACCTCTACCACAGCAATTACAATTGGCGACAGTAGCCGAAGTAATTTTGAAGATAGCTCAAATCTATGCGGAGCGCGCCCAATCCCTGCTGGATGATTGGGAAGCAACCCATGAGTGCGATGACGAACCAGTTTTAAACGAAGATATGCTGGCTCCAATGCTGCGTCAAACAATGACATTAGATCTCGATGCATTGCTAGAGCCACCGCCCTACTACCCGCGTTCCTCCCACTCAAATTCTCAATCGATTGTAGGGGAGGTAGATAAAGCAGCCATGCTGGAAGTGTTAGATGAAATGGCAGCCAAGCGCACAGATGAAGAAGACTCAACCCATGTAGCACATGCGGAAGATATCTCTGCTTGGGCTAGGGCAATCGCTGAGTATTTCGCTAGCAGACAAACACATTGCTTACCGCTGCTTGAATTGGTACAAAAGGTACGTTATCCAGCCCAAAAGCAGTCAGAATCTGGATCGCGATTAGTCAAGACGTGGATGGCATTGTTGTTAGGAGGATTTGGGCTAAAGCAGCAAGAATTCTACGATTTAGAGAGTATTGAGGTTTGGTACTAATAATCCTCTAATAATCCTGTTACGATTGTCAAAATCGATTTGAACTGAGATCTCAAACCCTTCGCGATCAAAGATACAATTTTATTTCACATATCTTGCAAAGCATATTACTTATATAAGAGCCATTTTCCTGCTCCAAGCACATACAAATATAGGATGAATTGAGAGCCAAAACCATTTCAACTTTCACGCTCGCTTTTAAACTTTTAACACTTTTGACAACCGATAAATGCCCTCTTCTATTTGGGATTCATTAAGTTCGGTATATCCTAAAATAAATTGTCCCCTACAACTATTCTTTAGGTAGTATGGGCTAGCATTCGTGATTCCAACACCCACCTGCACGGCGCGAGCGAGAATTTCTTCATCGCTCAAAAGTAAATTAAGTTGCATCATGACATGCATTCCGGCATTTTCACCCATAATGCTAGCCTGTCGAGCGAAATATTTTGATAAAGCTTGCACCAGTGCTTGACGACGGCGATCGTAAAGATTTCGCATTCGCCGAATATGACGTTCTAAATGCCCTTCGGCGATGAAGTCTGTCAAAACGTACTGCTCCAGTAGAGGAGATTGGCGATCGGCTAACCATTTGGCATGACAAAATACGTCCACTAAATCTGGCGGCAGAACTAAATACCCAATTCGTAAAGCAGGAAATAAGACTTTTGAGAACGTACCCATATAAAGTACAGCATCGTTTCTGTCCAACTCTTTCAAGGCGGGAATTGGGCGCTCTCCATAGCGATACTCGCTATCGTAGTCGTCTTCAATAATCAACGCTCCCCTTGCCTGCGCCCATGTGAGTAATTCCAGTCGTCTAGACAACGACATGACTGCCCCTGTGGGGAATTGATGCGACGGTGTCACGTAGATCAGCTTAGTTGGGGACAAAGCAAATTTCGGTAGTTCTTCAACGACGATTCCCAATTCATCAACTGAAATGGGGCAGAGAGACGCTCCTTGAGCTGCAAATGCCTGCTTTGCTCCTAAATAACCAGGATTCTCGATCGCGACCGTATCCCCTCGGTTAATAAAAATCCGCGCGGTAAGGTCGATCGCCTGTTGCGAACCACTGACGATCGCAATACAGTCAGGATGGCAACAAACTTGACGCGATCGCTCTAAGTAGTCAGCGATCGCCTGCCGCAGCGGTCGATGTCCCAGCAAATCGGGATTGTAATCGAGCGCGTCTCGCTGGGAGCGACAATGACGAGATAGTAGCTGTCGCCAGATTGCTTGCGGGAATTCATCGAGTGCGGGGCGACCGTAACGAAAGCTAATCGCTGCGCTCGGATCGGGTGGGACGAATGGATTGAAGTCAACTAAACTCTCGCCGTAGGTCGATAGCGAGCGGTTGTGTTGGTGAGGCAATTGAGTTGGTTGAGGTAGAGTCGCTTCAGACAAATCTGCGGGAATTTGCCGACAAACAAACGTTCCAGAGCCAACAATGGCTTGAAAATAGCCTTCGCTTAAGAGTTGGGCATAACTTTGAGCCACTGTATTGCGCGAGACTTTTAAATACTCAGATAGGCTTCGAGTCGAAGGAACGCGCTGACCAGGGGCTAATTTTCCGGCTAAAATCTTGTGTCGTAGCCCCTCATAAATCTGCCGATACATTGGCAATGGGGCATCCGGATTGAGAGGAATTGCAAAATCCATTATCGATTGTCGTGTTGCCACTAAACGTTTGCATGGGTTTGGACTTCTACAAGATCTAACCAAGCATGGCATATCTCTCGACAGAAAGCTTTTGAACGAGCCAGATACATCTCTACTTGTGATGCTAACTGCTCTGGAAAATCAGGATGATTTTGCTGTAAGTATTCTTTACCCTCAGCTAGCCAGCTTTGTAAAATCGCCTCATTCACCTCTAGATGGCATTGGAAACCATAGATGTTGTGATGAATTCGATAAATCTGATTTCGACAAGCCTTTCCAGTCATCAAGAGCGTTGCATTGTCTGGTAGATCGAAGGTGTCAAAGTGCCACTGCATCAGATGAATCGAGTCAGAATAATTCTTTAGTAGCGGATCGTCAGCGATCGCAGCGCCAACGGGGTAAAGTGGCGCAAACCCAAGTTCGATTGCCTCATGTGGATAAACTCTCTTACCGAAAGCTCTAGCAATCAATTGCGCTCCCAAACACACGCCTAAAATTGGCTTGCGCTCGGCGCTAAACGAACGCACTAGCTCGACGACTTGCGGCAAATAAGGATAGCGATCGTCATCCTCAGCGTTCATTATGCCACCTAAAATCAGCAAACCGCCAAAAGAATGGCTGCGTTTAGGCAGGAGATCGCCTTCAGTCGGCACGATCGTTTCCATCTGTACGTTGCGATTGGAAAGGCATTCTTCCAGAACGCCAAGCGGTGCCAGACGATGATTTTGAATCGCCAATAGATTCATAACGGTTCGATACTTAAAGTTTCCACAAGCACGACTAGATTATTTGAAATTCTCCAACTCTGAATCTTTCTACTCAACACTAATATCTATGTTACGAGCAATTTGGCTCTAAAGAAAGTGCCATTTTAGATACATTTGAGAGAGCCATTTCCTGGCATCTTGGAATACGATTAGCTTGTAAAAGGCACGCACCTATGACTAGGCAGATAACGATGTTAGCTGGAATCGATCTCGACCGAGCATCTTCAATGCCGCTTTACCTCCAGCTTTATGAAAGTATTCGTAGTGCTATTTTAAGCGGGCAACTGGAGGCTGGGATTCGGCTTCCTTCTACTCGCGACTTTGCGGCGAGTTTGGGCGTGTCTCGCAATACAGTAGCTTCTGCCTTCGAGCAATTATTTGCTGAAGGATATATCACAGGGAAAGTGGGTGCGGGAACGTATGTCGCTCAGATAGACAATGCCACTGCTAGCAGTCCGAGTTTTGCCCAACCCGACTCGACTCAGCTTCCCTGCAATCTGTCTCAACGAGGTATGAAGATGTTGGCGCTGCGAGAGACGATCTTTCGCTATCGACACGATCCAGTTCGCGCTTTTCGTCCTGGAGTGCCTGCCTTAGATAGGTTTCCAGTGGAGATTTGGTCTAAGTTAATGGCGCAGCACTGGCGCTATGCCCAGCCCGATCTGCTCAGTTATGGCGATCCGTGCGGCTATCGCCCCTTGCGCGAATGCATTGCCGAGTATTTGCGACTCTCAAGAGCAATGCGGTGTAAAGCGGAACAAGTGATTATCGTCTCAGGTTCGCAGCAGGCGCTAGATATCACAGCGCGGGTGTTGCTCGATCCAGGAGATGCCGCTTGGATGGAAGATCCAGGTTACATCGGGGCTAGAAATGTGTTTCTGAGTGCAGGGATCGATCTTGTTCCGATTCCGATTGACGAACAAGGGTTGAACCTTGAAGTAGGAAAACTGAAATGCCCTGATGCCAAATTAGCGTACATCACCCCTTCCCATCAGTTCCCGCTCGGCTACACCATGAGTCTTGCTCGGCGATTGGAACTGCTGCGGTGGGCGCGACAGTCTGGAAGCTGGATTATTGAAGATGACTATGACAGCGAATATCGATATCAAAGTCAGCCCTTGGCAGCACTACAAGGATTGGATGATAGCGGACGCGCGATTTACATGGGGACATTCAGTAAAGTGCTGTTTCCCGCCTTGCGACTTGGTTACTTGGTAGTGCCGCCAGAGTTAGTAGATGTCTTTGCCGCCGCACGAGCTGTTTGCGATCGCCACTCTCCTCTCTTCGAGCAAGCAGTTTTAACTGACTTTATTACAGAGGGACACTTCAATCGTCACCTGCGACGGATGCGAGTCTTGTATGCCCAACGGCAGGCTGCGCTTGTTGGCGCGGCTCAACCTTTGAAGCGGTGGCTGAAAGTTCCACCTTGCCAAACTGGAATGCACTTGATCGGTTGGTTACCAGAAGGAGTGGACGATCGCGCTGTCTCTGGGCAGTTAGCTCTACAGGGAATTATAGCTCCGCCTCTGTCTGCTTATCGACTCGAACCTTCTCGACAGGCAGGACTTGTCTTAGGGTATGCCGCATTTGATACAAAAGCGATTGCTGATGCGATCGAACAAACGATCCCAATTTTAAAAGAGATTGTGGAAAATTTGTCTAGCCCAAATTCACAAGATCCGAGTTATTTCTCTGCCACCGATGCTTTGCTATCTGCTTCATAAAGAATAATTTTAGTATTAAATGCTACTGATTCGAGCAGTGAGAATTGGCACCTTAAATTTGAGATAGATTGGTACTTTTCACTATGCCAGTTGCAGAATAGGATAACTAGAAAGCTGCACGAGAACTATTAAATATCCAAGTTTAATTGCTGCGTTTTGGGTGCAGTAAACTTTTTTCAATTCAGTGCGAGCAGCTGAAACTGGTTTTATTCGACTGTTCTATTACAATTGGCGGTTTCAAAATGGTTGTATCTGATAGTATTTCTAACAACACATTTAACAACCTACAAGGGAACTCTAACGCTGCGACTGACTCAGTATCCGAGTTCATGCAAGAACTCGAACGAAATGATATTCGGTATGTCCGCTTTGAGATGCCCGACCTACACGGTATCTCTCGCCTCAAAGTCATTCCAATTAACAAAGTAGAAGGATATGCCCGTCAGGGACTTAACTTCTACGGTGGTACGTTGGCGCTCGATACTTCTTCATTGGTGGTTCCAGGGTCGGGTTACCATGCCGAGCGCAAATTCAAAGATCACCTAATCTTGCCCGATTTCAGCACGTTAACGCCCGTACCTTGGTTAGAAAAGACAGCAAAAGTGATTTGCGATCCGGTGGAATATTCGGGCGAAATGATAGCGATCGCCCCACGCTATGTCCTCAAGAAAGTGCTAGAACTGGCAGCAACGATGGGCTTTGATGTGATGATGGGACACGAGTTCGAGTTTTATTTGCTTGATGGCGAGACCCGACAGCCCCTATTTGGTGGCTGCCAAATCTTCAATCACCTCCGTAGCCAATACAACTCAGATATTGAAAAGATGGTGCAGTATTTAGAAGAATCAAATCTAGATATCATTACCTACAACTGCGAACACGCACCATCTCAATTTGAAATCAACTACGGTCCGGCGAGCGGCATTGAAGCAGCAGACAAAGCGTTCAACTTCAAAACAGCAGTGAAAGAAACCGCTCATCGGATGGGCTATCTCGCTACGTTCATGACCAAACCCTATCCTGATAAATCTGGCAGCTGCTGCCATTTCCACATTAGTCTTTGGAATAAAGAGACAGGTGAAAACGTGTTTCTAGATACTCGCGACGAACTTGGTTTGTCATCCACGGCAAAGTCATTTATTGAGGGAATTTTGACTCATGCACGGGGATTGATGCCGACGATTGGACCCACGCCAAATTGCTATCGCCGCTTGAAACCGCATACGTTTGCACCTTCCAAGGTAAGTTGGGGCATTGAGGATCGCTCGTCGATGGTGCGAGTTAAAGCAACGCACGACGACCGAACGCACTTTGAAGTGAGAGCGGCATCTGGTCTGAGCAATCCTTATCTTACTGCAGCAGGCGTACTAGCGGCTGGATTGTTGGGCGTTAAAAAACAGTTGTCTCTGCGTTCAGCGAGCGATTGCCCTGGAGAAGAGAATCCTGAGTTTCCCTGGCTACCGCAGAGTTTGGGAGAGGCTTTGGATAGTCTGGCAGCTGATTCAGAGATGAAGCAAATACTGGGTGAAGAGTTTGTCCGAGTATTCACCGCAGTCAAACGATTTGAACTTGATCGCTTCGCTCGCCACGTCAGCGATTGGGAAACCAACGAGTACATGGAAGTTTACTAATCGGAATGAATCCGACCGATACCAATAACCCGTTTTGAATTTTGCCAAGGGGAGGCAATGAAGCGACGAACATTTATCCAAACCACGATGGCTTCAGCTACTCTGACAGGGATGACTGGATGCGCCCGCAGTATATCGAGCGCAGCTGGCGATAAGATCGACGTGGGTATTCTATTCTCACTGACAGGTGGCTTAGAAATTGTTGAGAAATCGATGCATGACGCAACGCTAATGGCGATCGATGAGATCAATCAAGCTGGTGGCGTGCTGGGGAAACAGTTGATTCCAGTAATCGAAGATGGTGCGTCCGATCCGCGTATTTTTGCGGAAAAAGCTCGCAAGTTGCTGATTTCTGACAAAGTAGCAACGGTTTTTGGCTGCTACACGGGTGCAAGCGTCAAAGCGGTGTTACCGATCTTCACGCAGCAGCGAGGACTGCTTTACTATCCAACTTACGCTCAGGGAAACGAGTGTCCGTCTCATGCCGTTTACACTGGAGCCGTTCCAAATCAGCAAGTGAGTAATTTTCTTCCCTGGATCATGAAGAATCTCAATGCCAAACGATTCTTTTTAGTCGGGTCGAATTACGTGTTTCCGCGCGAAATGGCAAAGATTGCCAAAATCGTGCTGAAGCAAAACGGCGGCGAGTTTGTCGCCGATGAATATTTGCCACTCAATCATACCGAATGGGGGTCGTTAGTTAGCAAGGTCCGGCAGTTAAAACCAGATGCCATTTTCTCAAACGTGGTTGGCGCGTCAACAGTAGCGTTCTATCGAGAGTTCAAGAACCAGGGTCTCAAACCGGAAGATCTTCCGATTTGCTCGACAGTGACAAGTGAAGTGGAAACGCAAGCGATCGGCACTGACTTTGTTAGCGGACACTATTCATCATTTCCCTACTTTCAGTCGGTAAACACGCCTGTCAATAAAGAATGGGTTGCTAAAGTCAAGCAGAAATTTGGCGATCGCGCTGTCACTCATCACGCGATGGAGTGTTCTTACTGGCAAGTACATATTTTTAAGCAGGCAGCAGAAAAGGCAGGATCGCTTGAGCCAGAGAAACTCCGGATGGCTTCGCTGGGCTTGGAGTACCAGGCTCCAGGTGGACTAGTCAAAATCGATCCAGACAACGGTAATGCATGGCTAACGCCTCGAATCGGTCAGTGTCAGTCGGATGGTCAGTACAAAATTGTAGATGAAGGCGCTGAGCCAATCAAACCATTGCCATATATTGCCTATGGAGAAACAACCAGCAATCTCTATTGCACGGCAAAGGGTTTAGACACGACTAAATTCAAGCCGCAAGAACAGTCGTGAGGTACGTATGCTAAGTAGTGTTTTATCAGGTCTGAGCATTGGTTCGGTGTTGTTGCTAGTTGCGCTGGGGTTAATGGTAATTTACGGCAATGTAGGTGTAATCAACATGGCGCATGGCGAACTAGTCATGCTAGGCGCATATGTGACTGTGTTTTCAGAACGATTTTTACAACTGCCGTTTCTGCTTTGTTTACCGCTAGCTTTTGCGATCGCAGGACTGCTAGGGCTGCTGATCGAACGCGCTATTGTGCGCCGATTATACGGGCGATTGCTCGATACATTGTTAGCAACTTGGGGAATTGGCATTATTCTTCAACAAATTATTCGTCTGACCTTCGGTCCAAAGTTGCAGAACGTGTCCGTACCAAGTTTTTTGACGGGAGAATATCGTCTTGGTGGAGTCAGCATCCAATCTTACCGACTAATGGTGTTCTTGATAACACTAGCGTTGTTGCTGATGGTATTGACGATCTTGTACCGGACTGATTTTGGAACTCGATTGCGAGCAGTAAAGCAAAATCCTCAAATTTCTGCTTGTAACGGTATAAATGTCAACCGCGTGCGGTCTTGGACATTTGCTTTTGGGGCAGGGTTGGCAGGCATAGCAGGCGTGATGGTGAGCGGATTCAATGCGATCTCTCCGACAATGGGAGCAAGTTACGTGGTGAACTCATTCATTGTAGTTGTTGTTGGTGGAGTGAGTTCGCTGATGGGAACGGTAGCGAGTTCAGCCCTATTAGGTGGGGTTAATTCTGTTGTGGCTTGGATGAGTAATGACGTGTTGGCGCAAGTCGTCATGCTAGGATTGGCGATCGCTGTTATTCGCTGCTTTCCAAAGGGACTGTTCGCGCCTCAATCCCGCTAATTGACGATAATAACCTAGTTATTGTTCGTTTGTTTTTTATCCTTCTTTCTGGCAGTGAGGCAAAATGAACGTTACAAAACTCAAACGAGTGATGCTGTCGCCCTACACCCTTTTCATCATTGCCATCTCGATCCCGCCACTTTTTGTTGTCGATCCATTCTGGATCAATCGCCTCGGTCTTTACTTGGTTTTTAGCATTTTGGCGCTATCAATGTCTTTGTGCTGGGGATATGCCGGAATTTTGAGCTTGGGGCATGGGGCATTCTTCGGACTAGGAGCTTATTGCATGGCAATGGCGCTGAAGCTGTTGAGTCCCGATAGTTTAACGCAAGGAACGCCATTTCCCTTACCTGATTTCATTGTTTGGAACACGCCGCCTGGAGAAGCACTTAAACTCCCGTGGCTATGGGTTCCTTTTCAAAGTCAGTGGTTTGGTTTAGCGGCAGCGTTGCTCGTGCCTGCAATTTTCGCGGCACTCGTCGGCTGGTTTGTCTTCTATGGCAGCGTTTCAGGAGTATTTATCTCGATTATTACGCTGTCAGTAGTCGTCATTCTCAATCTCGTCGTTATCGATCTACAGCCAATTACCAATGGTTTTAACGGATTAAATAATTTAGCAACGTTTAATGTTGCTGGATTTGAATTCGATCCTTATGGTTTACCTACCTATTATCTAATTGCAATTACCTGCGCTGCGATCTTGCTCGGCGTTCATTGGTTAACTCAAACTAGAGTAGGGTTAATTTTTAAGGCAATTCAAGCAAACGAACAGCGCGTAACCTACTTTGGCTATGACATCGCTGCCTACAAAATTTTTGCGTTGAGCGTTTCGGCAATGGTAGCAGGACTGGCGGGCGTTCTGTTCGTCATCAACTCGCAGTATGCTTCTCCCACAATTATGGACGTGACGCTCAGTATTGCAATTGTAGTATGGACGGCGGTAGGCGGACGCGACTCATTAATTGGATCTGCACTGGGAGCGATCGCCATCAACGCCATCCAGAACGCGCTGAGCGAGAGTGAAAGCCTGATCTATATTTGGCAACTATTACTAGGGATTCTCTTTGTGGTAGTTGTCGTGTTTCTGCCAAAGGGGTTAGCAAGCTTAGGAGCAAAATTATTTAGGCGATCGCCTCCCTCTATGGCAGAAGCGGCTGCCATATCGCAGAGAAAACCCTTAAACCTTTCACTTCCTCCAGCTAAGCAACGCAAATAGATCGCGTCAGGACTAAACCAATGGCACGAACAGTTATTTCTCAATCGCTATCGACACAACAATCGCCAAATTCTTACCTGTTAGAAATTCAAAATCTGGAAGTTTCATTTGATGGCTTGAAGGTTGTTGATGAACTCAATCTCTGTGTCAACCCTGGAGAAGTACGGGTACTGATTGGTGCGAATGGCGCGGGTAAAACAACCACGATGGATTTGATTTCGGGCAAGATCAAAGCCAGTAAAGGTAAAATCCTATTCAAAGGTCTGAATATTACTAACTGGGAATCTGATAAAATTGCCCGCGCTGGCATTGGGCGAAAATTTCAAATTCCTAGCGTATTCAAAGATTTAACGGTGGCAGAAAATATGCAAGTTGCTTTTTGCTTCAACCCATCGTTGTTTTTGAACGTATATCGATGCTTGCAACGAAAAGAACACGAGCGAATTTCTGAAATTTTGGACTTGGTTGGACTGACAGAACTGAGCCAACAACCTGCACGGTTGCTCTCTCACGGTCAAACGCAATGGTTAGAAATTGGCATGGTATTGGCGCAGAATCCTAAATTAGTGCTGCTGGATGAGCCAACGGCTGGCATGACCGTACAGGAAACGCGCAAGACGGCTGAGATCGTCAATTCCTTACGAGGGCAACACGCAATTTTGGTTGTAGAACATGACATGACCTTTGTTCGAGATATTTGCCACATCATTACCGTAATGCATCAGGGTAAGAAGCTGGCAGAAGGCACAATTAGCGAAATTGAAAACAATCCAGATGTATTAGCAGCTTATTTGGGTAATGGGGGAATATCTCATGCTTGAGCTGAAACACGTAGATTCTTTTTACGGCGATAGTCAGATTTTGCACGATATCTCGTTTGCTGTTGCAAAAGGCAGCCTGACATCGGTTGTAGGGCGTAATGGCATGGGTAAGACTATGTTGCTAAAAACAATTATGGGATTGACCGATCGCGTTTGCGGTAGCATTGCTTTGGGAGTACGACAACTAATCGATTTGCCAACTCACAATCGAGCTAAAGTTGGAATTGGTTACGTGCCTCAAGGACGAGAAATCATCAGTCAATTTACCGTCAAAGAAAATATTTTGATGGGGTGCTATGCGCGACAGGACGGCAAGAAGAAACTGCCGGAATTAGCTTTAGAGTTATTTCCCTACCTGAAAGAAAATCTCAGTCGTCGTGCGGGATTGCTGTCAGGAGGACAGCAGCAACAGTTAGCAATTGCTCGTGCTTTAGCCTCTAAACCCGATTTGCTCTTGCTTGACGAACCGACTGAAGGCATTCAACCTAATATTGTCGAACAAATCGAACGGGTAATTATCCAACTCAATCAGGAATTTGAACTGACGATCGTTTTAGTCGAGCAAAATATTGCTTTTGCTTGCCGTGCTTCCCAGCAGTTTGTGATGATGAATAATGGTGCGATCGCTGCTACGGGACAAATTGATAAACTCAGCGAAGATTTAGTTCGCCAATATATGGCTGTTTAGTGCTACAAATCTCAATTTGTTGAGACAAATGTATTTCTGGCTATTATACCAGTGCCTCAGTAATCCTGTCTCAATTCAGTCTCTCAATCAATTAGCTCTAGTAAGTTTTGCCAAAATAGCACTATTTAAAGTGCTATTTCCAGAATTTCTACGAATGTATAGAAAAGGAAAACACAGTAATTATGGTTATATCCGCCGATCGCGCTCTTGGTAACGCCCACTTAGATGAATCCGCTCGTATAACAGATTTTCTTCAAGAACTCAAGCAGAAAGGTTTTGAGTATATTCGTTTTGAAATGCCAGACCTACATGGCGTTTCTCGGATGAAGCTAATTCCTGTCGATCGGGTTGAGAGTTATGCTCGTAAAGGTCTCAACATCTATGCTGGCACAATAGCACTAGACACAAATTCATCGGTTGTACCAGGTTCGGGGTATCACGAGGAAGTCCGCTACTGCGACTTTATGATGCGTCCAGACTTTGATACATTGACGCCGATTCCGTGGCTAGAAAAAACTGCCAAAGTTATTTGCGATACTTATTGGAATTCAGGAGAACCCGTTAAAGGATCGTCTCGATATGTAGCCAAGGCAATGCTCGAACGGGCAGCACAACTCGGATTTGACGTGATGATGGGACACGAATTTGAGTTTTATTTCTTGACAGCAAATACAAAAGAACCTTTATTCGATGGTAGGCACATCTACAACCATCTGCGCGGACAGTTTATTCCTGAGATTCAACAATTACTCAACCATTTAAGAGCATCAGAAATTGATATCATTACCCACAACAGTGAATATGCACCATCCCAGTTTGAAATTAACTATGGTCCGGCAATTGGTATTCGAGGTGCGGACAAAGCTTTTACCTTTAAGAATGCCGTCAAAGAAATCGTACATCAGATGGGCTACCATGCCACTTTCATGACTAAGCCTTTTTCAGATCGTTCTGGCAGTTGTTGCCATTTTCATATCAGTTTGCTCGATCGAGAAACTAAGCATAACGCCTTTTTCGATCCAAACGATGAGAATGGATTATCTATAACGCTAAAATCTTTCGTTGAAGGAGTTTTGGTTCATTCGCCTGGGATTATGCCATTCATTAATCCCACGCCTAATTGCTACCGCCGACTCAAACCACGTACTTTTGCTCCCTCAAACATTAGCTGGGGAATTGAAGATCGCGGTGCGATGATTCGGGTGAAAGCCACTCGCGATGAAGGAACGCATATTGAAGTCAGAGCAGCTTCTGGTATTAGCAATCCCTACCTAACGCTTGCATCTATTCTGGCTGCTGGATTGCTGGGAGTGAAAAATAATCTTCAACTGCGCCCATCTGGTGAAGTTACGGGCGAAGACAATCCGAATCTACCGAAACTGCCATTCAATCTTGATTCTGCACTAAATGCGCTAGAAGCAGATGCGGAAATCCAGAATATGTTAGGTGAAGAATTTGTTCATCTGTTCAAAACTGTCAAACGCTTTGAACTAAAACGTTTTCACAGCCGCGTATCTGAATGGGAACGCGAAGAATATATGGATGTCTACTAAAGCGAGTTCTATAACCAAACTTAAAGCTTTTTTGATTTACTGATTGCTCAACTTTCACCAAGCCGCACTTAAATCGCTATTCGATTACGATGAATTTCAATACTATTCAGTCTGGCAAATTGACAATTGCCGTAGGTAATTACGATTGCCCAATGTTGAATTATCTTGAAGGTAACACTCGACGGGGTTATGAAATAGAAACGGCTGAAGCTGTCTGTAAATTACTCCATTTAGAACCAGTATGGGTAACTGTGCCGCCAGCTGATTTCTACACGAACCTCAACACTGATCGCTATGATGTTGTTTGGTTTATTCAAACTATTACGGCAGAGCGTCAGGCGATTGCCCATTTTTCTCGCCCTTACTGTGCCATCAACGATGCTATCCTGGTAATGAAAGACAGTGCTATTCATGCAGAAACCGACTTGGCAGGTCTACAAGTGGGTGCGCTAACGAATACAACCCTTTTAGCACTTGCAAAAAAGAAGTTTGCCAATGCTAAAGTCATTGCTTTTCCTGGTAGTGACAATGCTTTATCTGAAATGCTAGATGCGCTGCGGACAGGTAAGGTAGATGCCTTAATTGATGACGAGCCTATTTTGATGGGAATTGCTAATGACATCCCTGATTTTCGAGTGGCGTTTACTATACCGACTCAAGCACCATTTGGCGTAGTTGTAAGTCAACGTAATGCAGCATTGTTGGCAGCTATTAATAATGCTCTTAATGCAATGTTGGCTAATGGCAGTTTGGAAAAACTTTGGAGGCGTTACGTTCCTTTTGTTCCTTTTTTGCTTTAGATTATTGCAGCCTTTAGTCAATCTGCATTTTCAAGGAATTATATATTTTGTTGAGGAACTCATTCGTTATCTTCTTTTAAGTATTTAAAAGAAGATAAGACCGCCAAATGTTATCTAACTATAGCGATTGAAGGAGATGCTCTAGTTTAGTTAAAGCCGATCTTACTTTTACTAAAAATATTCTCTTCAAATATTTCTTGTCATACCGTTCACAATTTTAGATAGAAGAAGCAATAGATTAGTTTATAGAAAAACTCCTTACAATTACATCTAATTTGTGAGTTGTTAAAACCGATGCTTGCAAACGAAATTGAAACTGCTAGCAATAACAAAGGTTTTAACAAAAGTATCGAAATCTCTTCAATCAGTTTTTGCAGTATAGCCCAAAATCAAGCGATCGCGAATCGTACCGATAGCGATGTAAAGGATGGGAACTACAAACAAGCTTAAGAAAGTAGCAACCAACATTCCACCAAAAACTACAGTACCGAGAGATTGACGGGCGATCGCGTCAGCTTCCGTTGCCACCATAAAGGAGAAACCCCTTAGCACTATAGAAGGGCCGTCATCAGAATAGAGCATAGGCTTTTGGGGGCTGCTTCAATAGCCGCTTTAATTATGGAAAAACAAAGCCATTGCTATCAATAAAGAAATCGGCAAACGAAAAATAATTTGCGATCTGCGATAGAACAATCAAAGGGAGAGCTAAATATGAATTGCCAAGAGTAACAGTCTTAGGGCTATACCCTAGATTCACCATGCCAGTTTGTCTTTCGAAGCCAGTTTTCAAATGTCAGTAGACCAGGGTGTAATTTCCGCAAAAATTCGTAATCTCTAGGCATTCCAAAAGACTGTGCAAACTCGAACATAGCTGCTATATCTTCAGCTTCTGGCATAGGTAAAGCACGGTACTCGTCAATCGAACTTGATTCGAGCACAGATGGAATACCAGTAACCTTCGTAAAAATCTCAGCCATCTCACTCGTTCGTAATGCTTCTGAGCCAATTTTTAAGGTGCGACCGCCCCATTGCTCGCGATGAGCAAAAACATGGGCGGCAAACACTCCAATGTCATCTAGAGCAATCATCGGCCATGGTGTGTCAGCTATAGGAAAGCAGAAGACAAGACGGTTACTCCCATTATGGGATTGTGATAAACAGGTGTTAACTAACCCTAATCCTGGTGTTGCCCAGTATTGGTTATCTGCTCCTGGTTCTGGTTTGCTACCATAATCTTCGACTAGGAAAAAGTTTTCAAAGTATGGCAGAGCTACGAGAACAGTCGTAGATTGAGCGTACCACTCATCACCACTGCTTCTCATTTGATCTATGTATCGCTCAACAGATGCTTTGGAGTCAAAGTGGGGGCAGGGAATCCTTTCAGCAGAGAGTTCACGACAGGCTTCTAGGGAACTATAGACAAAATGTTTTACTCCCTCTGCTTTTGCTACTTTGAGAAAATTAAGTCCTTGATTACGTTCAGTTTCTTCTGCTCTTTGGTATCCCTCCCACGGACTTTGTCCAGGATACCAAGGATTGAAGGTAAGTTCATGATTATAAGTAGCCCAGAAATCCGTATGGCAAAAGATTGCTTCAACTCCTTGAACGGCTCGCGTAATACTGGCGATATCGTTGTTATCTCCTTCAATCAGCTCAATCCGGTCGCTCAGAGTCGCTAGTTGACGTGCTCGTTCGCTATTGGGATTGCGAGTGAAACCACGAATATGCCAAGAATTTTGTCGATCTATCAACAAATGCTCGATGACGGCACGACCTAATGCTCCTGTTGCACCGACGACTAAAATACTTTTGCTTTGATTCATAATCTCTTTTCCTCTAGATTGCTTATCTTGAGCTTGGCTTACCATTGAATTTCGATTGACAAAGGAGCTGCATGAGTTGGAAAGTGAGGCAAAACCTCTTGAGCTAGTTCGGCAAGAACTTCAGATGCAGGACGACGACCGTATTGCACGCCAAGGACAACGTGATTGATACCAACGGATTGCCAACGTATGAGGAGATTGATTAAACTACGTCGCCCGATTCGCAGAACAAATCCTCCCCTAAGCGGTGTAGCTGCCTCGTCAGGGTCTTCAGCTAAGTCAATCGGTTGTGACCTAAATCTGATGTAAAAAGCTGAAACCATTGCCATTAGGTTGTTTGTGCTGTTTACAATTTCAAACCTATAAATTCCTAATCGATACCATAAGCAGGGAATTCTACTGGACGATCTCCCGAAGCAACACCAAGTACTAACCGACCGCCAGATAGCTGATCGATGGACGCGGCTGCTTTTGCTAAGTCAAGCGGATGCCGCAACGTAAAGACAGCGCTACCTGTAGCTAGGGTAATTTTGTTAGTGCAGGCGGCGAGATATCCCAAATATACAAACGGGTCGAATACCTGACCGACATCTCCAAAGTTAGGGTCGTGCAACGGCACGTCGCGCACCCATACTGCTGCAAAATCAGCTTGTTCTGCCTGTTTGACCAGAGCTACTTGTCTCTGCATGGTATTTATGTTTCCAGCATATTTCCACAATGGCAAAAAATTCTTTTTGTTAACTGACTGGGAGCGAACAAGCACTGAAAATCAGGGCGACGAGCGAAGGCTGCTGGCGAAATGAGTTTGGATTCGTCGAGTATATGACCGTCCATGCTGGCACACCTTTATCTACTGAAAGTGAAGGTCTGTTCGGAAAGTATGAAAACTTCAGCAGTTACTGCTTGGGTAAGCTCAACAAAGTTAGTAGAAAAACAGTAAATCTCAGTTATTCGCCAGTTCGATCGCATTGTTGTATGGCTTGAAGTCTTTCTCTGGTAGCTCCACCAGTAGGTCTGGCTAGCGGAATAGATGCTTCACAAGCTTGCGGATCTGAGCTAGTTTCTGCGTTTTTAAAACTAGGGCGAGTCAGCGATCCATCAGGTATTGGAGTAGCCTGCACTCCTTCAAGATTAGGATTGCTCGACGAGCGGTCGGGCAGTGTTTGATCGGAGTTTGGGTTAGTCATTGTATTGTCGGGTGTTGCGGTCGAAGAAGGAACTACCCGTGCTTGAGACAGTAATATCGTTGTTCTCGGTTTGGCTTCGGTAGTTCCGCTATTTACTAAAAACGCGACGAGTATGAAACTACCTGTCAAAACTTGCTTCAGCATTTTGTTTACCCGTACTATGTCTATCTGCACAATTGAAAGGACGCTACGTGCAGCTTTCTCTTTAGCCATACCTTTCTGTTTGTAACTTAGAGCTATTGCTACTTTGAGCTACACTTGCTAAGTTAATCGATCATCTGGCTTCCTACAAGTGCCACTTTTACATTTCAACACCAGTCCAGTTTTAGAAACTAGAATATGGATTTTGCGATCGCCCTCGACCATACAATAAAGATTCCAATACACCGTCAGCTCTACGAAGAGCTGCGACGCTCAATTCTATCGGGGAGGCTAGCGCCAGGACAGCGAGTCCCTTCAACGCGATCTTTGGCACGATCTCTGGGAATTTCTCGCGCTACGGTAACTCTAAGTTACGAGCAACTACTGAGCGAAGGCTACCTGAAAACAATTCCGAGTTCGGGAACCTTCGTCTACTGTCAACTCCCAGATAACTTGTTGCAGCCAACAGCAATTCAACCGACTCAGGAGGCAAAGCAACAGCCAGTACAACTCTCAGCTTATGGAGCTAATCTAGTCGATCTTCAACTGCTAATGCCTTCAAAAACAGAGTTGCCAATCAACTTTAGCTGCTATGGGCGACCTGCTCTCGATGAATTTCCGCTCGGTTTATGGCGGCGATTACTTGCCCGTGCCTGCCAATTGCAGCCTACTATGCTCGATTATGCTACGAATGCCCAGGGTTACGAACCTTTACGCCAGGCGATCGCGCGTTACATAGCTCGAACGCGAGCAGTACGATGTGAAGTAGAGCAAATTATTATCGTCAATGGTTCGCAACAAGCACTCGATTTAGTCGCACGTTTATTGGTAGAGTGCGGCGATTTAGTAGCGGTTGAAAATCCTGGTTATCTCGATGCTCGGCAAGCTTTTCTCTTACAAGGAGCAAAACTCGCGCCCATACCAGTTGATGATTTAGGGATCGTTACCGATCGCCTAATCACAGATCCAGCAGCAAAAATCAAATTAGTTTACGTGACTCCCTCGCATCAGTTTCCTACAGGTGCAGTTTTGTCACTATCGCGGCGGCTGGCTCTGCTGGCTTGGGCGCAACAAACTGGAGCAATAATTGTTGAAGATGATTACGATAGCGAATACCGTTATAGCGATCGCCCCATTCCAGCTTTACAGGGACTTACTATTAATGACTCAGTGATTTACATTGGCACGTTTTCTAAAGTGATATTTCCCGCTCTACGTTTGGGCTATCTCGTCGTACCTCAAAGTTTAGTTTCCGTATTTGCGCGTGCCAAATTGCTGAACGATCGCCAGTCGTCCATCTTGGAGCAATATGCTCTGACTGAATTTATTAGTGAGGGACATTTAGAGAGCCATGTACGGCGAATGCGATCGCTTTACAACCAGAGACGGCAGACTTTAGTACAAGCCTTGGAGCAATATTTTGGGAACTCCGTTACTGTTCTAGGCGAAAATGCTGGTATGCATCTGATGGTGCAGTTCCACAGAGACTTGAGTGACGAACAGATCGTACTAAAAGCTGCACAAGTTGGTGTGGGATTGGTTAGCGCCAATCCATACTACTTAGAAGCACATAGTACTGGTGAGTTTATTTTTGGTTATGCTGACCTGAGCGAGGAGATAATTCAAGCGGGAGTAAGTAAGTTAGCTCAAGTACTGATGAATTAGGTCGTGTTACGAAAACTGACTGAGGAAGGTATACATCATTGATACAGTATACACCACCGATTCAAAATGGCACTATTAATTTAGGTTGAATTGGCACTTTCTCTAATACCATTCATTAGATATGATTGTTTGCACCTCAGGAAATACTTGATTTTCAAAGACTTAGACTTATTAAAAGTTTTGTAATTTTTCGTCGGGTGCAGCAAGTTATGTCTGAAATTGGAGAAACGATCCGTACAACCTGCCCTCGCGACTGCTACGATGCTTGCGGTATAGTGGTTGTCAAGCGTCAAGGCGAGATTGTTAGAGTCAAAGGCGACCCAGAACATCCCGTCAGTCGAGGCGAACTTTGCGGTAAGTGTGCAGTTGCCTATAACGGTGCTTGGATCGATCGCCAAACTCGGCTGACTCAACCTCTCAAGCGAATTGGAGCCAAAGGGGAGGGGCGATTTATGCCAACTAGCTGGGATGAAGCGATCGCCACAATCTGCCAACAACTACAAGAAATCTTGTTTACTTCGGATGGTCGAGGTATTTTGCACACCCACTACACCGGAACCTGTTCGCTCATCGCGGGATTCTTTCCCCTGCGTTTCTTCAACCGAATTGGAGCCACAGAAGTCGATCCAGATACGGTATGCAACAAAGCGGGTCATGTGGCGCTGCAAATGGTGTTCGGCGACTCGCTAACGGGTTTCGATCCCCGCACCGCCAAAGATGCTGCTTGTATTCTGGTTTGGGGTGCAAATCCTTCTTCCTCAGCCCCTCACGCTCATAAGCATTGGTTACCTGAAGCTCCAGGTAAGATAATCGCGATCGATCCCATCAAACACCCAACTGCGGCAGCCGCCGATCTCCACCTCCAACCTTTTCCAGGCAGTGATGGGGCGTTGGCGTTTGCGTTGCTGCATGTAATTCAACGTGAAGGACTGCTGAATGAGACATTCCTTGACAAACACACTACAGGATGGTCAGAAGTCCGCTCGCTCTTGCCTGATTGCACGCCCCAATGGGGTGAAGCAGTCACTGGCGTTCCTGCCGCCCTCATAGAAGAAGCAGCAATTCTCTACGGTCGCGGTCCTTCGTTGCTGTGGTTAGGACAAGGATTACAGCGTCAGCCAACGGGTGGCAACGTATTTCGAGCTTGTAGTTTGTTGGCGATCGCTACGGGTAACTTTGGCAAACCAGGAACCGGACTGCTTTACATGAATGGTTTTGCCAATCGTGGCATCGATGCCGATTACCTCTCGGCTCCTCATCTCAACTCAGGAGACTTCCACTCAATTAGCCACATGGACTTGACAGCCCGTCTAGAAGATCCTGCGAATAGCCGCGCTCTATTTTGTTGGAATAATAATATCGTGGCTTCTAGCCCACAACAGCGACAGTTGCGTCAGGTATTGTCACGCGAAGATCTGTTTATGGTGTCGCTCGATCTGTTTGCTACAGATACAACTGACTACGCCGATATCGTGTTGCCTGCTGCCAGCTTTCTAGAATTTGACGATCTGGTTTTCTCCTATTTCAACTACTCGATCTCAGCTCAGGTGAAAGCCGCAGAACCAATGGGCGAATCGCTGCCCAATCAGGAAATCTTTCGCCGCCTTGCCGCTGCAATAGAGTTTACAGAACCAGAGCTATTTGAGAGCGATGCCGCAATTATTGCGAGCTTACTGAAGCAAACTGGAACGGGGATCGACTTTGCCCAACTCGCTGCCAAAGGCACGATCGATTTCACACCCGAACCCATAATTCAGTTTGCCGACTACAAATTTGCCACACCTAGCGGCAAAATTGAAATTGCCTCCGACCAATTTGCGGCAGTAGGGTTACCGCGATCGCCACAGCCGTTTGCCGATGCTCGACCAAGTAACGGCAAACTCAGGGTTTTATCGCCTGCCTCGCCTTGGCTGATGAATAGCGTCTACGGTAACGATAGCCGCGTTCTCAAGTTGATTGGCGAAGCTAATGTCACGATCAATCCCCAAGAAGCCAAACAGCGAGGGTTACAGGATGGAAGTCCAGTTATTTTATCGAATGAGACTGGGCATCTGCCTCTGAAAGTAAAACTCTCCAACCAGGTTCCTTGCGGCGTGGCACTAGTCTACAAAGGTCGCTGGCTTAAGTTTGATGCGTCGAGTGCTAATGTCAACGTTCTCAACCCAGGACACAAGACCGACTTAGCGGAGAGTTCCTGCGTCCATTCGATCGAAGTTGAGATCGTACCCGCTGTTGGGTCGCAGTCAGAAATCGGGAGATTTTAAAATGAAATTTTTAGCAATCAAGCATGTCATTGTGGAAGGATTAGGGATTTTTGAGCAGTTCTGCTACGAGGCTGGGATTACAACAGATGTGGTGGAACTGGAAAAAGGAGACAAATTTCCGACTTCTTTAGAAGGATATTCAGCGTTATGGGTAATGGGGGGACCCATGAATGCTGGAGATATCGACGATTATCCCTGGCTGGTAGAAGAAAAAGTACTCATCCGTCATGCTGTAGAAGATCTCAATCTGCCTTACATGGGGGTTTGTCTGGGATCGCAACTGTTAGCCGATGCTCTAGGTGGAGAAGTTAGCTTTATGCCTGCACCTGAAGTAGGGCTGTTGCCAATCTATTTGACGGATGCAGGACGCGATTGCCCGCTCATGAGCGGACTCCCTGAAGCCTATAAGGTGCTTCAGTGGCACGGACAAGAAATTACTCGCTTACCTGCTGGAGCTACTATTCTTGCTTCCTCGCTACAATGTCAGGTACAAGCCTTTGCTGTAGGCGATCGCGCCTTTGGCTTGCAGTTCCATAGTGAGGTGACTGAAGTAACCGTAGAAGACTGGGTGCAGATTCCCACATATCGAGCTGACCTAGAAACTGCGTTAGGGGCAACAGGTAGCAACGATCTCAAACGAGCTGTTGCGGCTCAACTGCCGATTATGAATCGGGAAGCAGAAATTGTATTTAACAACTTTCTCAGAATTGTGCAAGGGCAATAATATTTGCAGTCTATGCAATTGAAGAAGAGCAAAACTCATGGACGATCTTGCTTATTTATCTTCCATCGAATTAATTCAACACTACCGCAATCGTAGTCTTTCACCGGTTGAGGTAGCTCGTTTCCTACTCGATCGCATCGCTCGCTACAATCCGAAAATCAATGCCTTTCGACTAATTGATGCAGCAACGACTCTAGCAATGGCAGAAGCTTCAGAACAACGATGGGCAAAAGGCGAGCCTTGTGGATTGCTCGACGGTGTACCGATCTCGATTAAAGATTTGGTGGCGACCAAGGGATGGAGTACGCTACGAGGTTCCCAGGCAATCGATCCAAACCAAGAGTGGTCGGTCGATGCTCCCGTCACGGCTCGTTTGCGAGAGCATGGAGCTGTTTTCATCGGCAAAACAAATACACCCGAATCGGGACACAAAGTTGTCACTCAAAGTTCGTTGACTGGAATTACTCGCAATCCCTGGGATTTAGAGAAGACACCAGGCGGGAGCAGTGGAGGCGCAGCCGCAGCATTAGCCAGCGGTATTGGTTCCCTGGCAGTAGGCACGGATGGAGCGGGTTCGATTCGCATTCCGGCTGCTTTCTGTAACGTCTTCGGTTTGAAGCCTACATGGGGGCGCGTTCCAGTTTACCCCGTCAGTACGTTTGGCAGAATGTCTACAATCGGTCCGATGGCTCGTACCGTTCGCGATGCAGCATTAATGTACAACGCCATCACGCAGCCCGACGATCGCGACTGTTTTGCTCTGCCGTACGACGATCGCAACTACCTAGATGGGATCGTCGATGGCGTTCGAGACTTGCGAATTGCTTTTAGTCCCGATTTGGGTCAACCGTGTCGAGTCGATCTAGAAGTCAGCGAGATTGTAGCTAAAGCAGCTCAATCGTTTGAGTTGTTGGGCGCACGGGTTGAGACAGTAAATCTTAACTGGCCGTTTGACCTGATGAAAATGTTTTTGCCCATTTGGTATGCTAGCTACGCTAATTTTCTTCGACTCTACACACCAGAGCAAATTCAGTTAATGGATGCAGGCTTATTAGCGATCGCGATCGAAGGTCATTCTCTAAGCCTACTTGACTATTTTGCTGCGATGAATCAAAAAGGCATTATTTGCACTCAATTACAGGAACTATTCGATCGGTACGATTTGTTAATTACACCAACAATGCCGATTCCAGCTTTTGATGCAGGACAACTTCGCCCCAAGGATTATGCTGATGACTGGAGTTGGGTTCCTTTTACGTACTTGTTCAACCTGACGGAACAACCTGCGGCCTCAGTTCCTTGCGGCTTTACGACAGCTGGATTACCAATTGGAATGCAAATTGCCGGACCGCTCTACAGCGATGCGTTGGTTTTGCGAGCAAGCCGCAGCTTTGAACAAGCTCATCCGTTCTATGAGCAGAGAAATATCCAAATCTAAGCGTAATTGCTCTGGCTCAAATTTGAATAGTCTAAGTCTATGAATCTAGCATGATAGGTACTCTGGGAAGGTGGAGCGAAAAGAATCGGGTTAGTAAGAGCGTAACAGGAACCCGATTGTCCACCCATATGCTCAACAAGAGCGAGAGAAATGAAGCAATGGTACTCCGCCTCGGAACTAGTAGGAATGCCAGGAATGCCTCTGTACAGGGAAAACGTAGCAAGAAAGGCTAGAGTCGAAAATTGGCAGTTTCGTCAATGTAGCGTGAGGAAATTGGCGTGCAGATTAAGTTTTGAAAAGTACATTCTTAAGATTAAGTTAGTTTATTGATGCGATGTAAGGAGCTAAATTTAACGCATCTGGATAGATTCGGGATACAGCTACAATAGTCAGCTAAGATACAGAAAGATACACTTAAAGATACAGTTGAAAAATGATTTGATATAGCTGGGCAATGATTTCCCACACGCCAAAACTTACTCAAAGTCTAAAACTCCTGCTCTGTTTGGATTTTACTTACTAACAAGCGGGATATAGTTTGAAATGATTTGAGATCTCGATCCAAATCGATTTCGACACAGAGCGAAAAGACCTTCTTCTCGCGCTTGCCCATACTGAAGATTTTTCGCTCTGGAAGCGTGCGATCGCCGATTGTTTTGTGAGTCTGTCAACCAGGTGCTTACCATTGGTCGAGCTGGTAGAACAAATAGATTCTTCAACTACACTAAAGTCAGATCGGAAAATGCTATTAGTCAAAACTTGGTTAGCTGTTCTGTTGGGAGATTTTGAGTTAGAACAACGGGAAGATTTTTACAGTCAATCTGGAGTTTGGGTTTCTTTAGGTGCGATCGCTGTCTCACCATCAGATTAAACATCAATGTTTAAGGATTGAGAATGTCGAATACAGGTAAAGTTTGGTCAGGATTACTTCTTCAAAATCAACGGGATGAATGGGAGATTCGGAATGATTTCGCACTTTCGCACGAGTGCATCAAGGCATTGGGGGAGTACAAAAATTCAATCCATGCTCTGTTATTCATCAAGGTTCTTTCGCCATCCTCAAGCCAAATCTCGATGTGCTGAGGTCGATGAAACGATCGCTCTCGTTTGTTCAATGAATTGGTGTAAGACCGGGGAAGTGTTTGTTTGTCGCCATGCGATCGCTAACTCAATTTGCGATGTTGGGTCGGCAAGTGGTTTATAAACAACTCCAACTCGTTGCCAATTTTGCAATGACGCTGGAACGATAGCAATGCCTAATTCTGCGGCAACTAAACTGACGATCGTTGGCATCTGAATTGCTTCTTGAGCGACCTGCGGTGTAAATCCAGCCTGCTGACACAAACTGTAGATTTGGTCATAAAATCCTGCACCAAGATGGCGTGGAGATAGCACAAAAGGTTGCTCTGCCAAGGATAGTAAAGACACCTGAGTCTGAGTTACAAGTGGATGAGCTTCGGGTAGCGCGACCACAAGTGATTCCTGTAGAACTGTCTCGAGAATCAGGTCTTCGTCCTGAAGGGGCGGACGGATGAATCCTAGCTGGATGCGATCGTTGTGTAAAGCTTCTACCTGTTCAGCAGTCGTCATCTCATACAGAATCAGTTGCACATTAGGAAACCGTTGTCGAAAGGCTTTCAAGATTACAGGCAAAATGCTGTCAGTCGCAGACCCGACAAAGCCTAAGATCAAGCGACCGACTTCTCCTCGGTCTGCTCGTTGTGCGATTGCAATCGCTTGGTCAGCTTGCATTAGTAGGTGACGTGCTTCCTGCAAAAACACCTGCCCCGCATCGGTCAAGCGAACCGTTCGTTTCGTTCGGTACAACAGTTGCACATCTAGCTCCGCTTCCAATTGGCGAATTTGTTGGCTGAGCGGTGGCTGAGCCATCCGGAGCCGCTGTGCCGCTCGTCCAAAGTGGAGTTCTTCTGCCACGGTCACAAAGTAGCGTAAGTGTCGAAGTTCCATCGCTTAATATGTTTTAGATATTAGTCTAAAACATAAACGGTATTGGACATATTAGTTGCTGAATTTTAGTGTAGAGATAAGCACATTATTCAAACGGTCTTGTTGTTTCTATTGGAGATATAGCCATGAACTCAGACAAAAATCGTGTTACTCCTAAAGTTTGGTTGATTACAGGCTGTTCCACCGGATTTGGACGTGCCCTCGCAGAAGCCGTGTTGAAGCAGGGCGACTACCTGATAGCGACGGCTCGTGAACCAGAGCAGCTTCGTGCTTTGATTGACCAGTATCCAGACACTACAAAGGCTGTACGTCTAGATGTAACTCTATCTCAAGAGAGACAAGCAGCCATTGATGCAGCAATCAAAACATTTGGTCGAATTGATGTACTCGTGAACAATGCTGGCTATGGACTGATTGGCGCACTCGAAGAAGTCAGTGAAACTGATATTCGTCAAGCGTTTGAAACTAACTTTTTTGGGGCAATCCATCTGATCCAAACAGTCTTGCCTTGGATGCGTCAGCAAGGCAGCGGTCACATTGTAAATATGTCATCTACAGCAGGATTAGTCGGGTTTGGCGGCAGCAGCATCTACTGTGCCACTAAATTTGCCCTTGAAGGTATGTCTGAAGCCCTGGCTAAAGAAGTCGAACCCTTGGGAATTGAAGTCACTTTAATTGAACCTGGAGCATTTCGGACAAGCTTCAACGGACGCTCTCTGGCAGCCGCCGAACAACCCATTGATGCCTATGCTTTGGTAAGCCGTGCTTCATTGCAGTGGTTCAAACAGATGGATGGTAGGCAACCCGGCAATCCAGCGAAAGCAGCACAAGCCATCATTCAAGCAGTAGAAAATCCTCATCCACCCCTGCGGCTGGCGTTAGGTACTGATGCCATGAGCTTGATTCAGGAAAAATTGGAATCAGTCAAAACGAATTTAGAAGCTTGGCAACAAGTAACGGTCAGTACAGATTATGCCGATAGTCACACTGAAGCACTCTCTAGATAGCCAAAGGGCGCATTCAGTGTTTGCATACTGTAGCGATGATGTTCCCTTGCTACTGATGTATGAGATTAGGAGATCCCAGAGGTGTGAATACTGCACACCTCTGATACGTACTATCATTCTGTTTCCAGTAATTCTCATGCAACAATCTGTTGAACTATTGTATCCAGATGATTCAGATTAGCAACAATTGTGTCAACAACTTAGATCTGCTGTTACCTTAGCCACATTGGTACTCACTGCTTGGAAAATGGGATTGTGGATTGCTAGAAACATTGTTGAGCAGCAATTGACTGAGCAGGGAAAGCCTCAAGATGAGCAAAGTTACTGCTCAGTTTGCAAAACTCCGCTGCTGAGTAAAGGCTTTGCCGAACGTCAAATGTTAACCTTGGTTGGCAAGGTTCATGGGAAACGTCGAATCAGAAGATGTCCAGGGCATTGTCTAAACAGTCAGAAATTTCCTCTGACGATACCCTTGGTATTATTGCTCACCAACAAACTTCAATAGAATTAGTTCGCCTTGGCTGCTTACTTGCTGTTTTTCTCCCCTTTGAACTTGCTGCTTCAATCTTACAGCAGTCAAGTGGAATTAGTGTTAGTGATGACACCATTTGGAAATGGGTACAGATTGCTGGACAAGAAGCAATCGAGAACTTGAAATTGCAACTTCAAATGTTAGGAGATGGTCAATCAATTCAAGCGGAATCGCTAGATGAAACACTCTTAACAATGCCTTTGATTATTGCCGCTGATGGTGTAACTATTCCGTTTCGTCCACAATCTAAAACCGCAAAGGGGAAGATTGTATGGCCAGAGGTGAAAGTGGCACTCCTATTACGTCTGGGTAAATATCAGACCAAAACAGGCAAAACTGTAACTCGTTTGCATCAACGACGATTAGTGGCGAGTCTAGGGGAGATCGAGCGTCTGAAATCCCGCTTACAACTCGAAGCGCTACGACAAGGTATCACTACAACTGCTCAAAAGGTATCACTACAACTGCTCAAGTAGTTTGGATTTCTGATGGGGCACGCGGCTTTTGGCGACTCTACCAAGAATGTTTTGCACGGCGACGCTATAGGAATTCTAGACTTCTATCATGCTGTACAACATTTGTGGCAGGCTGTTACTGCTTACTCTGATGGCAACTTTGCTCCTGCGAAAGAACGCCTCGAATGTGGTTTCGACGGATGCGTCATCAATTACGGCATGGATTTGGTAAACGTATCATCAAGGAACTGAACTGGTTAGCCAGGTCTAGAAATACTTCTGAAGCAACCAAACTGATTTTGTCTCAAGTACGCGATTACTTGCAGACCCATCTGGAACACATCCAGTACCGTCAGTTCAAGAAACAGGACTTGCCAATTGGCAGTGGTATGGTTGAGAGTGCCTGTAAATGGCTGATTCAACAACGCTTTCATTGGGGTAGGAATGCGGTGGAGTGAAGACGGCTTTAACCATCTGCTGTATCTTCGATTAGCATGGGTCAATCAACGCTTCGACACGTTGTTCTCTGACGAGTCATTAGTACTAACTTTGTACTCCCCCAACCATTAGATGCGCCCGTTTCGCACAAGCGCTTAATCCCGAAATTTTCTAGCAAGAACAGCCTCAAACCAAGTTGTTCTCTCGCTGGTGTAATCGAGCTAAAATTCCCGTTAGGTCAAAACTACTAACATTTTAGTCATAGGGACAAGACTCCCAGACATCACTCGCCTGCTCCCACTCAATCTCCCTCAACTCTTGCTCCCACTGAGAATAAGTCAATGAGTTGGATGGGTATACGTATAGAGGTTCCCAGCGCTCTAGCGAGCTTGGCACTTCCACTATCTCATCGCTCGCTTGCTCTCCAACAGATGCTTTTGGAGACTTTATCGCTCGATCGGCTTGAGCTAGCGTAGATGCTGGCAAACCAAAATCAGCACTTTGTTCACTCTTTTCAGGACGGTGGCGTTTGATTAGTTTCCGGTATTTTTCCATCATAGAGTCGTTAGGAATGAGGGAATCTGCTCTACCTAAGATAGCAAGTGTAGTAAAGGTTACACGCACTCGTTCTTTGGATAGCCGCTCCTCGCTATGATGGGTTGCTTGTGCGGGTTGCTTGCAGAGCAGAAATGCTCTCGGACTTTTTGACGAATACTTTCAGACAATCGCACTGTTTAAGTGAAATTTAGACAACAATGAGCAAGAGTTGATCGTAATGCCGTTGAGCCAAAAAGCTAAAAGTGTCAGCTTTGGCTACCCAGCTACATTCCGTTTTTTCTTTCCCAACTGCTACGCCTTTGTTTTACTCTTTGCCTGTTTGACCAAAACGGGTCTGGGCTTCTTCTTTTTATGCTTCGGATCTTCAATTGCTCGTAACCCTGAAGGACGACAACTTTCACAATACAGTGGTCTAGGTCCATACGTTTCCCGTTGGGTGGGTTGACTGCAAGAAAGGCAAATGAATTTGTACAATCGGGTGTGAATCGTGCGTTCGTGAGCGCGGACGGTGTATTCTCTAACGTGGATGCGCTTGGAGGGCATGTGTCACTTCTGTAAGTACAAATAGAAATGAAAGTTTCTTCAATAGTAAAGAAATTATTGGCTCTACAATCCACAAGCTAAAGCACATCGTAGCATCATTTAACGATGGCTAGTTGGTAGCTCAATCTTTACAATTAGCCCAAAAGGCATACAATGGCTGCAATAACGTTATAGTAAAGCGTGTTTTACATGTTGCTATAACGTTATAGTAAATCCTACTAAAGCTTTCAAAGGTTGAAACAACAAGGGTTTTGAGGAAAATTTCATGAGCAAGATTCTTGTGATTCTTAATGGTAAAGGAGGGGTAGGTAAAACCACTACAGCCTTCAATACAGCCGCGATTTTTGCAGAAAACCGACGAGTCCTTTTAGTTGACGCAGATTCCCAAAAAAGTGCATCTTGGTGGGCTGAGCGGGGAGAACAATCATTTGATACTACATTCAACACAGATCCAAAGATTCTCAAAGAGTTGAAGACGGTGAAAGATTACGATCTAATTGTTTGCGATACTCCACCACATTTAGATTCCAGTACCCTACAAACTCTGATTCATGTTGCTGACTATATCGTACTACCTACTCCTCCTGCTCCTCTGGATATTCAAGCATTGATAGAGACAATCAAACAAGCGATCGCGCCCATTCGGGTTTTACACCGAGTCGTTCTAACCAAGGTCGATCCTAGACGACTAAACGAAGCAATGGCAGCTCAAAACACATTTATCAGAAGCAAAGTTCCAGTTTTTAATACCTTTATCCGCCAATATACAGCTCACGAACGTGCAGTTCTTGACGGATTACCAATTACCAAATATAAAGGCAAGAATACTCAAGAAGCTTCCTCTGACTACACCAGATTGGTTAGCGAACTACAACAATTGAAGGAGTGGAATTAAATGGCAAAGAAAAATCTCTTAGATTTAATCGAATCTCAAGCTGCTACTCTTGCCGACTCATCTGCCTCAATCCCTTCCAGTTTCAGATCTACCGAATCGATATCTGAAGTCAATGAAGCATTGCAACACCAAATTCAGGAACTTGAAACTGAAGTTATTAACCTACGAATAGCAACCGATAGCGATCGAGACAAAGAATTTTTAGAGAAGCAAATTCAGGAACTAACCGCAAAACTGTCACAAATTAGTGGCGAACACGAGATTGAGATCGAACTGCTAGATCCAGATCCAGATCAACCCCGTAGCATTTTTCCTCAACATCTGATTGAGGAACGAGTTGAGAGTTTACGGCGAAACGAGCAAATCAGTCCGATTATTGTTATCCCTCAACCAAACGGACGCTATCGCATCTTCGACGGTGCGCTTCGCAAATTAGCTGCTCCCCGTGCTGGAAAAGCAACACTGAGAGCTGTCTTCCTCCCTCAGCATGAAATGCTTGATGATTCTTCTCAGTTTGAGAAACAGTTTGTGACTGGAAAAGATACTGAGAAGCTACACTACCTGGACCTCGCCAATGGGCTGATTCGGATTATTTGCAATCGCTATCCTTACTTAAAATCCCAACAGACTGAGATCCCTAATATTCTTAACAATGCACTATATCAACTAAAAAAAACAGGTAGATTTGCAGAACTCAATAGAATCCGAAATGCATCTACTACGCAACAACGTGAGTGGTTAAAGGCTGTAGAATTCACTTCTGCTGAGGCTTGTAACGTACTGGAAGTCATCCTAGATCGTCAATTTAATCCTGCATCTGTTGCTAGTAACATATTCCCAATTTTAGCTCTATCAGACGATCTGAAAGCTGTTATTCAAGAAACGGGTTTAGAAGCTAGTAAAGCTAAAGCCATTAACAAACTCACAGTTGAAGTCCTCAGAGTTGATGAGAAAACTGCTATTAAAATCCGAACGGAATTAGCTTATTTGATTGCTCAAGAGGAAAAATCTTTAGATGAAACGAACCAACTAATTCGTAAAATAATTCAGCAGTACAATCCAGTTTTACCTCAACCTAGCCTTAAAGCTGAAAAAACTATTAAACAAATAAGAAACCTGAACTTCGATGGTCTAAATCGACAACAGCTTAAAGATATCCAGTTTACCTTTCGAGAACGGCTGAAAGAACTAGATGCAAGAATTAAAGATAGTTAATTCACTTTAGGAGAAAACGATACTCGACCGCGCTCTAGCAAAGTTATCGGTTTCAACTCTAAACTTTTGCATTCCGTTTCGCCTGCTACTACCAAGCGCCCTTATAATTTTGTGGCGTAAAATTAAACCTCAGTATCTTCAAGAGCAACAGCAGTTGTCTTTAGTTCTAGATAAAAAGCGCTCTTTCTCACGATCCATACTCACACGGTTCGCTCAGCTCAAGTATCTCAAAAAGTAAAGTTCAAACATATCCTAGCGCCAAGAGCGCCACTGGAGTTGCTCCCTCAACTGCAATACGAAACGACGTGCTAATTTTAGTGCTTCACGATATTCTTCTTCACCTTGATGCTCCGACCAACCACAACCTGTTTGCTCCTTGATATAACCAAATGCAGCCGAATGTATCAAAGCGGAATTATTCGCGAAATTTGGTTCGTGTCCTTTTTCTCGGACGCGAGCGATCGCCGCTGCTAACAGTTGCACGGGACGATCCACAAGCGAGCGACCATGAGCGCCATCTTTGATTAGCCCCCGTTGCATGAATAACTCGTTCACCAAGCTCCGTACCTGCGAGCCGTACCGCGCTTGCATTTCTAGCTTGGCTTTATCGAGACGGACGACGCGATCGCTCTGGGGGACTTCTACCTCTACTTTAGATAGCTCTGCCTCCAGTCCTTTGAGAAAAATTTCGTAGGCTGATGAAGGCATCGTGTCCTTCAGCCGCACACCACCAATAGTTACTTCTCCATCAACATCTAAATCCATACCGCGCTGCTGCAATACCACTTTTTTGCGATAATCGCTGTAGGAGACTAATTCGCCTTCCACCAAGATTTGCCAATCCAAGCCGACGTGATACAAAAACGTCGCCGGGGGCAGTTCAAAATTCGCTCGGGATTTTGCAATTTCGACTCCCGAAGGAATATCAGACCAAGCGGGAGCGATCTGTACCTGCGTGTTATCCAGCACTGCTTCCACTTGCACCTGGTAGGTTCTCTGACTCCTAATTGCGTGTAATCTCTCGGCTATAGCATCGACTTCTTTTTGCCAAGGCAGTACAGGAGGTGGCTGGCTTTGCGCTGAGGCAAAACCGATCTCCAACTGAGTCGTGTTTGCTTCCAAGTCGCTGCTGTTTGAGGGCATTTGGGATGGTACGCGCTCGCTACTTGCGGCTGATAAACTCCCAGTCCGTTCGAGTTCTTCGATTAAAGAAAATTTTGGCACAAATGCTTCTTGTTCTACCACAGGAACCCGCAGCTCTAGTAGATCTCCTGGTTTGAGCGTGGCGGTATTTGATAATTTCAGCACGGTTTCGCCTGCTTCGTAAGCGGCTGTCAGTCTGGGTCTGATTGGTTTGTCTTTTGGGGCATCTTTAATCGCGTCAGATGCTACACCATGCTGAAACTGCTCGAATAATGGACGCAAGCCCAATGCGGAATGGGTGACGACCACAGCCCAGTTGGGGTGAGTTAGTTCGGGAAAAGCGGCTGCGGGCGCTCCTGGCACTTTTCGCAATGCCCGTCCCCATTCCTGCTCGGCTGGGGACATCGATCTCAGGACGCACAAGCAGCAGGACACCGAGATCCACTTGTGGTCGAACCCTACCCCCAGCATTCCACAATGGACGACTACCCAGTATTCGCCCGCTAAAAATTTTTCCAACAGCACGCTGGCACGACCTGCTAGATCGTGCTGCTCGTGTTCGGAATGGATCGCTAGCACTTTTCCTTGGAGAGACGGAAAATTTTCTTCCAAAAGCTTTGCAACTCGATGAGTATGAGGGATATTGAGCGCCCGCACTAGCATCGCATGGGGTTGACCTGTAGCAGAGCGCTTGGCAAGCAGAATTTGGACTGCCATTTCCAGCACTGGTAAGCAGAAGGAATCGGCTAAGAGAATTTGGCGGAACCAAGCGCGATCTCTTTGTGCTTTGAGAATAAATTCTTCCGGCTCGTACTCGATCTCCCGATCATCTTCTTCTACCAAAAACGCAGTACTGGTAGCTTCTTTGTACGTGAGTTTTTTGATCGGGGCAGGATTTAACTTCCAGGCATCTTGAACCGTGAATTCGTAATCTGCTACAGGCGCGTATCCGATCGCCTTTCTGCCTAATTCGTCGGCATCCTCTACTTCTTCATAACGTATATAGGGTAGCGGCTGGCTGTCCGAGCGAAATTTCGAGCCAGTAAAATAAGCGATTGGGGAATTGCTAAAGTAGTTGAAGATAGTGCGGTAGCTGGCAGCCGCAGAGAAGTGCGCCTCATCGCAGACAATTACACCGACCGATTCTGGTTGAATATCCCCCCGCTGCACCAGGTTCACTAAAAACTGGCGATTGCCCACTAGCATATCTGCTTCATGTAGCGTGTAGGCATAGCTATTGAAATTGCTGGCATCTAGCTCTACTATTCGGGGCGGCACAACTCCTGAAGGCAAAACTTTCAAACTATACAGCAGCCATTGCTCGTAAATCGGTCGGTGTTGGCGATCGCAGGGAAAATCCTTCACAAATCGACTGCGAAGCGTGCAGTTATCTGATAAGAAAATCGCCTGTCTTCCTCGCATCCAAGGAGCAAGGATGTAGGGGATAAGTGCTTGCATAATAGTTTTCCCAGTGCCCACTCCGGCAAGGATCAACGCCGCAGTTCGTTCGCTTGCGTCCATTTGTCCTTGGCAGGCTTTTTGGTAGACTGCTAGCAAGGCTTTGACTTGATGCGGATAAAGCTGCGTCTGCCCTGAAGTGATTCGAGCTAGCACGAGCTGGTGATAGGCAAGGAAATAGTTGTCCACCGTGCTACTCCTAGCTATGGTAAGGTTGAGCGGACTTCTGGCGGTTGCAGTTTCCGCAGAGAGCTAGAGCATTCCACACTTGGGTTGCCCCTCCCTGGGAGTAAGCTATTCTATGGTCGGCTTCAAAATTGTCCCGACTTAAACATACACCGCAAATCTCGCATTTATAGTTGGCGCGACGCAAGATCAGAAGTTTTTGAGCCGGGGAGAATAGTCTTCGCACAGTCAGCACCTACGTTTTTTAAACGATGTTTTTATATTATCTTTTCAGAAAGCTTCCAAGGCGACTGGCAAGCTGCCAAATGCTGATGCCAAAGACGCTTCCAATTTCAAGAGCGCCGCCGAGGTATCACACGTGCCATAGCGCTTCGCCAGCTTGGTTTTGGAAAGTCCCTGATAAGTTTTCATTGGCTAAGTGCAGGGCTATTCTAACTTAGAAAATGAAATAGCCGTGGGAATAAACTCCGTTCAATCATCGAAAAATGCAGTTAGGGTTTGTCAAGAAATAAGTTTTACAATTTGATGCCTGAAATAGTTGCCAAATGAATGGTTACGCAAAAACAATGGCAAGGTTATTTCAGAACAAGCCCTTATCCACACTCTTGCTCGCGCAAAAACTTTGCTAACTCTTTTTGGAAATCGTAGCCATCATTTAATCTTGAAGGAGGAGGGGAAAATTGTTCTGCTGGTAGAGCCATGCCTGCTAAGGCAATGACAGTCTGGTAAAAAGTTGCATCAGACATCGCAGATATGGTTTTTGATAACGCTTGTGGAGAGGGCGCTACTAATATCAATTCTGCTTCAACATCTTCATAGCAAAACCCTAATTCTTCGGCGATCGCATCAATTTCTTCCTAGCAGCACTCGCGGTAGTGATATGGAAGTAGTGATGAGGTATAATCCTTGCCCTACAACGATTTCAGGCAATATTTGTAACATATAAAAAC